>JAYVQC010000152.1:0-6064 GCA_043757045.1 Akkermansia sp.
CGGTGCCGCTCTCGCCGAGAATGAGCACGGTGGCGTGCGAGGGCGCGACGGTGCGGATTAACTCGCGCAATTCCCGCACGCGCGGCGAGTCGCCGATGATGTCGTCGAGCTGATAGACCTCGCGGCGGTTGGCGCGCAGCGCAGCGTTCTCCTGGAGCAACCGGTGCCGCTCGGCACAGCGGGCCACGGCGTTGATCAATTCCTCCGGCTCGCAGGGCTTTGGGAGATAGTCGAACGCCCCGGCCTTGATCGCCTCGGCGGCGAGCTTGGGCGTGGCATGGGCTGTAATCATCAGCACCGGCATGTTCGGCCAGCGGTCGCGGCAGCGCGTGAGGAATTCTCCGCCGTTCATCCCGCCCATGCGGAAGTCGGTGATGGCCATGAAGAATTTCTCGCGCTCAAGCAGCCGGAGCGCCTCCTCGGCCGACTCGGCGGCCTTCACGGCGTAGCCTTCCTCGCCCAGAATCGAGCGCAGGGACAGGCGCATGTTGTGCTCGTCATCTACGACGAGCAACGGGGGCAATGGTGCGGTCATTGTCGGATTTTCATGAACGTCCGGGTGGGCAACTGTAGGAGGAAGCGCGCACCCTGTCCAAGCTTCGATTCCACGGTCACGCTGCCGGCATACATCTCGGCGTTATGCCGCACGATGGCGAGGCCGAGACCGGTGCCTTTCTCCTTGGTGCTGAAATAGGCGGAGAAAATTTTCTCGGTCTGATCGGGAGGAACGCCGGGGCCGTCGTCGGCGATGGTGATGAAAACGATCTCATCCCGAGCCTCGGCGCTCACGTCAATGTGGCCGCCGTTCAGCAGCACCTCGCGGGCGTTCTGCAAAATGTTCACGACTATTTCCGAGAAATGTTTTCGCTGCATGAGCAGCGCGGGCAGCGGGTCGGAATAGTTCGTCGTGATTTGAATGGTCCGATACATGCCGGCCGGGAAGACCTCGTTGATGGCGCGGTTCAATTCCGCCGTCACGTTCAGGCGCTCGACGGTGCCCTCGGCAAGCTGTGCGTAGCCCATCAACTCGGTGATGATGCGGTCGGAGCGCGCGACCTCCTCGCGGATGATGTCGAGCTGCTGGAGCGGCAAAGGCTTGTTCGCGGCCACGCTGCGCTGGAGGACGAAGGCGGCGTTGTTGATGATGCCGAGCGGGTTCTTGATCTGGTGCGCGATTTCCGCCGCGAGTCGCCCCGCCGCGCGCAACTGTTCCTGCCGCGCCACGAACTCGCGCCCTTCCTCCTCCGCCGCGCGCGCCTTGCTGAAGAGCAGTTGCAAGCCCCAGCACGCGCCCATCATCAACAACAGCACCGTGACCCGCAGCACCACCGGTTCCGTTTCAGGTTCAGGCTCGGTCCAGTGCTCGGCTCCTTTGCGCAACTCCTCGCGGAGTTGCAAGTTGTCGTGCGTGTCCACCGCTGAAAACACGACGCCCGCCGACACGAACACGCAAACCAGCAACAAGTTCAGAATGATCTGCACGCGCGCAATCATTGGAAAACTGGCGGCGTTCCGGATGATCAAGCCCGGGAACAGCCAGTAGAGCACGCTGTTGAACCCGCCGGTGATGACCGTGAGCGCGCCGAGGAACAGCGAATCCATCACGCTCATGGCCGCAACCAGCCGTTGTCCCCAGACCAAAGAAAGTCGCCGAACTTTCAGGAGATAAATGGCGGACGCGATGTTGATCACGAGGTAGATCGAGAACGCCTTGGCGGTCAGGGTCTGCGCGATCTGCCGGGCGGTCGTCTGGTCCGTTGCCCACAAGGTGAAGTAGAAATAGTAAATGAGGACGCCTAGGTAGAGCACCTTGATGGGGAGGATGACGTCGCGTTCCACCCATTTGAGCCGGTACAGTTCTTCCGCCGGATCGGGTGGCAGGGGCCGAAGCAGTTCCCGCAGTCGCGCAAAAGTTTTCCGGGGGAAACGCATGACGCAGCGTGATTCAGCCCGGCGAATTCAGCAACGCACGCGCACGCTCTACAATCTTCTCGACCGGCATCAGCCGCCCCACGCCTTCATAGCCGCAGGAGAGCATGCCCTCGTCCGGCCCGATGAACTCGACGCCGCGTGCCTTGAGCGTGGCGACGTTCTGCTGGGTGGCGGCGTGCTGCCACATCTTGCCGTTCATGGCGGGGGCGATGAGGATTTTCGCCTTCGGCTGCAAGGCGAGCGCGATGCAGGTGAGCGCGTCGTCGGTCAGGCCGTGCGCAAGCTTGGCGATCAAATTTGCGGTGGCAGGAGCAATCAGAAGCAAGTCGGCGTGGTCCGCGAGTTCGATGTGCGCGGGCTTCCAGCCTTCCTCCTCCTCGTAAAGATCGGTCACGACCGGATGGCGCGACATAGTTTTAAACGGCAGCGGCGTGATGAATTTCTGCGCGTCCGCCGTCATGGCGACGTGAACGCTGAAGCCGTCCTTCGTGAGCTGGCTCGCAATGTCCACGGCCTTGTGCGCGGCGATGGAGCCGGTCACGCCGAGCACGATATTTTTTCCAGAGTTCATTTCAAAATTCACTCACACTTCTAAGCGCAATTTCTGTTCTGGCCAAGCCGCCCTGCCCGGTAGTGGGGCAGGCGTCCCGCCTGCCTTCAGTTCTTTGGCCGTCTCGGCTGAAGAACACCAGCCGGGACGGCCCGTGGACTGGGTGGCAGCCGAGACGGCTGCCCCACTAGAAAAATTACCGCTTAAAAATCCGGTGCCTGCGCCCGGCACCGCCGCATTTTCTCCGCATCCACCACCGCCAGCATCCGCCGCAAATCTTCCTGGATGCTCGTGCTGATGATCAAATAGTCGAAGTGCCGCCACTGCGCGACTTCCTGCCGCGCCACGCTCAATCGCTTTTGAATGGACGCCGCCGAATCCTGCCCACGCTTCTTCAGCCGCGCCTCCAGAATTTCCGCCGACGGCGGCGTGAGAAACACCGAGATGAAGGCGCGCTTCAAATCCTCATCCCCTTCCACGCTCGCGCGCACGCTCGCCGCGCCCTGCACGTCAATGTTCAGCAGCACGTCCTTGCCCGAGCGCAATTTGTCCAGCACCTCGCCGCGCAGCGTGCCGTAGCTGTTCCCGTACACCGTGGCGTGTTCGAGGAAATGCCCGGCCTGCACGCGCTTCAAAAAAGTTCCCGCATCGAGGAAGTAATAATCCTTCCCGTCCTTCTCACCGGGGCGCGGCGCGCGCGTGGTGCAGGTGATGGCCCGCGCCATGTCCTGCCGCGTCTCCAGCAATTTCTCGCACAGCGTGGTCTTGCCGCCGCCGGAAGGGGCGGAGATGACGAAGAGGAGGGGGTGGGGGTGGGTGCTCATCTGCTTGGGAAAATGACGAATGACGAATGACGAATGACGAACCGACGATGCGGCTCCTCATTCGTCATTCGACATTCGTCATTCGTCATGGTCTTCATTCCACGTTCATCGCCTGCTCGCGAAATTTCTCCAGCTCCGTCTTCAGCACCACGACCTCGCGCGAGATCAGCGCGTCGTTCGCCTTCGAGCCGATGGTGTTGATCTCGCGGTTCATTTCCTGCGCGAGAAAGTCCAGGGTGCGCCCGACCGGTTCCTTTGAATTCACGCAATCATCGAACTGTTGAAAATGGCTTTGCAGCCGGGTGATTTCCTCCGAGATGTCCGAGCGGTCGGCGAAGAAGATCACTTCCTTCAACACGCGCTCCTCCTCGATCTTCACGGCTTCGAGTCCCGCGTTCTGAATGCGTTCCATGAGTTGCTCGCGGTAGCGCGCCTGCACTTCCGGCGAACGCGTCTCGACCGTGCGCGCGGACTCGCGCATGGTGTCGATGCGCTTCACGAGGTCGGAGAGCAGGTTCGCGCCCTCCTTCTCACGCATGGCCACCAGCATTTCGAGCGCCTGCTTCAGCGCCTTCTCGACGCTGGGCCAGAAATCTTCGGCATCCGGCACGTCCTCGTCCGTCTCCAGCACGCCCGGCACGCGGAGCAAATGATCGAGCGTCACGTCGCCGCTGAGTTGCAGTTCGCTGGCTAGGGCGCGGAGGTTTTTTGTGAACGCGGCGGCGCGCGCGGTGTTGATGCGGACTTTTCCCGCCTCGGTCTTTTCGCCTGCGTGCAAGGTGATGCGCGCCGTCACGCGCCCGCGCGTGACGCGCTTGTTCACCTCGTCGCGGATTTGCGCTTCGAGGACTTCGAGTTCGCGGGGCAGGTTGATGGAGATCTCGCTCTGCTTCCGGTTCACCGAGCTGAGTTCCACGGTGACTTTGAAGCCGTCCCGCGCCGCGTCACCCCAGCCGTAGCCCGTCATGGATTTCATTGGCGCGGGACTATGCCGGGGCGGCGAAACAAATTCCAAACTCCAAATTCCGGCGGAGCGCCGGCGGCATCCTGGGGCAAACGGAAAGCGGTCGCTTTAGCGCCGCTTTCGGGATGATGGAATTGCCCACGCCGACGGTTTCACCTGAAGCTTGTAGTTGGCCTGGCCACGCTGATTCGCCATGCTCCCCCCATGCCGATTTATGAATTTCACTGTGCGTCCTGCGACCGTGGCAGCGAAGTGCTCGTCCGTTCGAGCGACTGGCAGGGAACCCCGTGTCCGCATTGCGGCTCCGTGAAATTGGAGAAAAAGTTTTCCACCTTCGCGGGCGGCGGCGGTGGCTCGGAGGAAGGCCCCAGTTGTTCCGGCGTCCCGCGTTCCTGCGGCAAGTGCGGCACCGGCCAGCCTCACTCGCACTGAGCAACAGATACGTTCACTTCACCTGCCACTGCTCGTTGAAGAAATCGGCGAGCAGCGAGGTCACGAGTAGCGTGGTGACGGTGAAAGTTTTCATGCGCGTTTTTTCATTTGCCACAGCATCCAGACGATTTCCTCGTGGAAAGCATTCTTGGTCGGGTAGCTGAAAATTTCCGGCGTCGCCCGCGCCAGCCCTGCCGCGCCACGATTCAAGCCCGCGTGCGGCGCGAACTGCGCCAAGTCGCGCAGGAACAGGCCAAAATTCTCCACCAGGCTTTCCGGGCGGCGCGCGCCGAGGCCGGTGAAGTTGAACGTGTCCGCCGCGAAGCTGTAGCGCAGGGCCGCACCGGTGATGATGATTTCGCCGAGCAGATGAAAGTTCTGCTCCTCGCGCGTCACCGTCTCGTATTCCACGTCTGGCACCCGATGCCCGCTCGCATTGGCGCGCCTGACCGTTCGGGCCTTTTGCTGGCGGACGAAATCACTCAACCGCACCGCGCCCGCCGCGATGATCAGGACGTGCCGCCATTCGAGCGGGAAACTATTCCCGAGCGGATCGAAAATGAGCAGGTGCTCCGGCTGGCACTCCAGGCGTTGTACGGTTTTTGCCGGCGGCATTTCCGGCAGCAGCGACTGCTCGACAATTTCCGTCTCCACGCCCTCGCCCCGCAGCGCGCCGTGCAACGCCAACGCCTGTTCGGCGGAAAAGTTTTTCACGAGCACGCCGAACGCGTCGTTGCCCAGAATACTGGCGTCGTAGGGCGTGAGTCCCGGCACGGCCCGAAAGGCGCGCAGCAGTTGATCGTGCCCCGGCGGGTTTAAGTCAGTTTGCAGCACGGCGTGGCGCATGGTGTCAGTGGCGATTTTTCCGAGCATGGTGAGCGGACGAAAAAGTCTCAATCTTCATCTCCACACGTCGTGAAATGGCCCGGACGGTTCTCCCGGTGTGACGGGTGCGTTTTTGATTCCGAACCACTCCGGTCACCGCTAGCGTCGGCCCGTGAGCGAGGAACACCCGACGACTGCGCCGGAGGAAACCACTTCAGGTCCGTCTGGTTCCGACGCCGAGCCGTGGCGCTGGTGTCCGCGTTGCGCGCACGAACTGGAAAACCACAAGTGCAAGCTGCGCTGCCCGCGCTGCCATTACTTCATGAGCTGTTCGGATTTCGACTGAAGAGTCCTCGGGACGCTCCGGCTTTGGATGAGCCAATCGAGGGCGACCGGCACCGGTTCGGCGCACCATCGGCTGAGAGCCTGTCTGAGAAATGGGTGGAACGGGCTACCAGCCCGTCCCGCTGGGCTACCAGCCCAGCGGAATGAGAGGGAGCTACCTTGGTTCGAGTTACCCTGTCTGGCCCGTGCGGC
>JAYVQC010000153.1:0-22959 GCA_043757045.1 Akkermansia sp.
AAACGCTGGCGCGCGGCATCCAACGCCTCGTCATTCGCGGAGCGTTTGGAGTGCGGTCGCTTCAGCGCCGCTTTTCCCACACCCGTCCACGACTTACGCTCAAGGTTGTTTTATCGTCCGTCCTGACTTCGCCATTTTTCTGATTTGGAATTTTCCCGCACGCCGTTACCGTGCGCGCTCTTTAGGAACAGCGGATGGACTACAAAAACACATTAAACTTGCCGCGCACGGACTTCGCGATGAGGGCCGATCTCGTCGCGCGCGAACCACAACGTATCGCCAAGTGGGAGAAGGAAAACCTTTACGCGCGCATTCAGGAGGCCCGGGCCACCGCTCCGAAGTTCGTGCTGCACGATGGGCCGCCTTTCGCCAACGGCGACGTCCACATCGGCACCGCCCTGAACAAGATCCTCAAGGACATCATCATCAAGTACAAGACGCTGCGCGGCTTCAACGCGCCCTACATCCCGGGCTGGGACTGCCACGGGCTGCCGATTGAGTTCAAGGTGTCGCAGGAGATGCGGAAGCGTGCCGCCAGTGCCCCCGGCGTCCCGCCGGGTTCCGCGCCGGAACATACGAGCGGCACTCCTACTTCCAACGCCCCGACCCGGCAGGATGCCGGGGGCACAGCTACGTTCGACCCCGTCACCATCCGCTCCGCGTGCGACGCCTACGCGCACAAATACATTGATCTCCAGCGCACGCAATTCAAACGCCTCGGCGTGCTCGGCGATTGGGACCATCCGTATCTCACGTTGAACAAAGAATACGAGGCCGACGAGTTGCGCCTGTTCGCGGACATCGTGGAAAAGGGCTTCGTCTATCGCGGCAAGAAGCCGGTCTATTGGAGCATCCCGTGCCGCACCGCGCTGGCCGAGGCCGAGGTGGAATACCACGACCACACCAGCACCAGCGTCTTCGTGAAGTTTCCCGTCGTCGGCCAGCCCGGCACGTTCATCATCATCTGGACGACCACGCCGTGGACACTGCCCGCGAACCTCGCCGTGGCTTACAACTCCACGTTCAGCTACTCGCAAGTGATGGCGAACGGCGAAACCTACATCGTCTCGACCCTGCTGCTCGGCGCGGTGTCCGAGAAGTGCAAGTGGGACGGCTACCAGATCATCCGCTCGCTCGAAGGCACGCAACTCGCGGGGCTGGAGTATCAACATCCTTTTGTGAATCGCACCGGCAAGCTGCACGCGGGCGATCATTTCGTGACCAACGACACCGGCACCGGCTTCGTCCACATCGCGCCCGGCCACGGTCTGGATGACTACAATCTCGGCCGTCAGAACTGCTTACAGATTTACTCACCTGTGGATGATGATGGGCGGCTTTGTCTCGTTGAGCCGCTGGAACCAGATGATTTGCCGATTGAGAAACAGATGCCAAACGAACTCGTCGGTAAATCCATCCTCGAAAAAGGCGACGGCAAGAGCGAAGCAAACGAAGCGGTTTTGGCCATTTTACGCGCCGGTAACCGGCTCGTTCACGCTGAAGATTATAAGCACAGCTATCCTTTTTGCTGGCGCAGCAAAACGCCAGTGGTTTTTCGAGCGATGGATCAGTGGTTCATCAAGATTGATCACCTTTGTGATGAAGGCATTCAGTTTGAAGATCCAAAAGTGGAAGGTGGTTATTGGGGTCAGGGCTTAAAGAAGTCTTTGCGCCAATTAGCGATGGCGGAAATTGACCGTGTGAACTGGATTCCCGACTGGGGCGTGAAACGCATCAAAGGCGCGGTGCAGACGCGCCCCGACTGGTGCATCTCGCGCCAGCGCACTTGGGGCGTGCCGATACCATTTTTTTACGACAGCGCTGGAAACCCTGTCCCGGATCCGTCAACTCAAAGCAAAGAAGCAAAAGAGGTTGTGGACAACGCAGCCGACCTTATCAAGAAGCACGGCTCGAATGTGTGGTTCGAGAAATCCGCCTCCGAGTTGTGGGGGCAGGTAAAGCCGAAGGATTGGGCGGGCGCGGAGGCAGTTACCAAATCGCAGGACACACTCGACGTATGGATTGATTCCGGATCGTCATCGCGCGCCGTGCTCATGCGACGCGGCGAGTTGCAACGTGCCCCCGGCGGGACGCCGGGGGCACAGTCGTGGCAGGCCGACCTCTATCTCGAAGGCTCTGACCAGCATCGCGGCTGGTTCCAGAGTTCATTGCTGCTCTCGCTCGCGGGCAACGGAGCCGCACCTTACAAAACCGTGCTCACGCACGGCTTCATGGTGGACGAAGACCGCGAGAAGATTTCCAAGAGCAAGCAAGGCACCGGTGCTTACCTCAAACCGCAGACCGCCGAGCAATACATCAAGGACTACGGCGTGGACGTGATCCGCCTGTGGGTTGCGTCGCAGGATTATCGAAACGACATCGTGGTCAGCGAAGAGCGGCTGAAGAAAGTTTCCGAGACCTATCGTGGCATCCGCAACGCGCTGCGCTACCAACTCTCGAACCTTTACGACTTCCATCCGTCGCACAATGCGGTTGCGGACAAAGACCTGACGGGACTCGACCGCTGGATTCTGAACGAGTTCGCCAAGCTTGAGCGAGACGTGCTCGCGGCCTACGACAAATACGAGTTCCACGTCGTCTATCAGCGCGTGAGCCAGTTCGTGGCCGTGGAGTTGTCCTCGCAGTATCACGACTTGGTGAAGGACCGGCTCTATACCGATGCGGCCAACTCACCTCGCCGCCGCTCGACGCAAACCGCGCTCTGCCATCTCGTGACCGGACTATCGCGTTTGCTCGCGCCGATCATCGTCTTCACGGCGGACGAGGCGTGGGAATTCGTGCCCGGCATGGGCGACTCGGTGCATGTGGAGGAATTCGTGGCGTCACGCGTGACGCTTTCCGCCGAGGACGAAAAGGACTGGAAGGAACTGTTCGACCTGCGCGTGCGCGTGTTGCCGGAGTTGGAGAAAGCACGACAGTCCAAACTCATCGGCAAGTCGCTAGATGCAAAAACAACATTGGTCGGCGATGAGAACTTGCTTCGCTTGGCCAAGCGTTACGTTTCAGAATTCAAAGAAATCATCAACGTCTCACAACTTGCGTTTGCAGCACCAGAACCCGGGAACTACTACCACGATCACATGTTCGATCAGCCTTACATCGAAGTCGCCAAGGCGGACGGCACAAAATGCGACCGCTGTTGGCACTTTGAAACCGACATCGGCCAGCACCCGGAGCATCCGACGATTTGTGGCCGTTGCGTGGAGGCAGTGAAGACTTCGATCTGAGAGTCCTCACTGACAAACTCGGCGAACCTGGGTTCGATTGGATTCAGTCGAATCACTTGCGTGTAGTTGGGTATGCACGGACATGACCAAACCAGTCCTCACGGTCATGGCATTCAAGGCAAAGTGTGACCAAGTTTTCGAGAATGTCGGGGCCGCCTTTTGAACGCATTTCGACGTGATGCATTTCAAGTTCACGCTCTTGTTTTCGTGCCCCACAGTTTTGGCAGGTGTATCCATCGCGTTTTAGAACGACGGGCCGTAGATTTGCGACCTGCGCGGCGGCATTGAACTCTGTTCTATCGAGCGTGAACAAAACATCCGCCACGCGGGCTGAACTCAACTCCTTCGGCTCAGGGTTTGTTGCCTTAAATGTTTCTTCAAGTCGTTGCAATTTTTTGTTCCAGAAATACTGCCGAATTCCAAAACTCACGATACCCCCAATCAATGCGCCAAAACCATTAAGCCATGCGTAACCAAGCACGGCACCAAAGCCGGCGAGTGTAAGTGATTCCCAGAAGACATCCTTGCCGCCTCCCTGATCAAAAAACCGATCTCGTCGAGTGCGCCATTCGTGAGCTTCGCGAATGCTTTGGGTGTACTTGAGTTGCTTTTCTTCTTCGACCTTCTGCTTTGCACACTTGAAGCAATAGCGGTCGCGGCCAATCAGAATGGACGGACGATCAAGAAGAGGCACCACACAGGAGTTACATCGGCGGAACATTTTGAGAGATGCTTGATGCACTGATTCCAGCCACAGCGTGGCTTGTGGCGGTCGCCAAGCGCTTCTTTGCAGGCGTTCCGCACGGCGACAGTTATTTCAAACCATAGCGTTTTTTCACCTCAGCGTGGGTGAGGCGCGGCTTGCCTTCGTCGCGCACGCGGGCTTCAGTCAGGTCGAGGTAGTCGTTCAAATCCTCCAGTTCCTCGCGCAGCGTGGCGATTTGCTCGCGCTTCCGGGTAATGGTGCGAACCACGGTCTGTTGTGCGGCCTTAGTCATAAACATCTTTTCGATTGCCGATTCTGCGGATGACGATAACCCCGCCCTCCACGTCGAACAAGATTCGATAGTCGCTCATCCGCAGCCGGTACATGGCCTCGGCTTTGTGGAGGCGTTTGATGTCGCCGTGCAGTCCGTGTTCGAGCCGTTCAATCTTGCGAAGAACTTGGGCGCGCTCGCGGGCGGGCAAACGGTCGAGGTCATCCAAGGCCGAAGGGCCATACTCGATTTGGTAACGCTGGCCGTTCATCGCGCGGAGTCGGTTAGGTTGTAATGGCGCATGGATTTAGTTTCCGCGCCGGAATCGCTGCGGACTATTTCGAGGGCGAGGAGACCGCACAACACTTTTTAGGCTGGCGGCGGAGCGCGGACTCGGCGGTCCGCGCTCCTTTGCGAGCAAGATTCGCGTGCATCGGGAAAGTTTCGTGTGCTTGAATTCATCCCATGAAAGCAACGGCTCCTTTGCTCGCAATGACTTTGATGACGACGTCTCTTTTTTCCCAAGTGCCCGACAATCTGGTGGTGGAAGGCGTGCCGGCGTTTCTGGCGGAACTGCGCGCGGACGCGGCGCGCTACATGGAGTTCCGCGCGGCGGCATTCAACTCGTGGCATCCCACGCGGCGCGAGCTGCTCATCACCACGCGCTTCGCGGATTCGATGCAGTTGCATCTCGTGAAGTCGCCAGGTGCAGCGCGCAAGCAACTCACCTTTCTGCCTGAGCCGGTGGGCGGCGGACGTTTTCAGCCGAAGACGGGCGCGTGCGTCGTGTTCTCGCAGGACACCGGCGGCGGCGAGTTTTACCAACTCTATCGCTACGACGTGGCGGACGGACGCATCACGCTGCTGACCGATGACAAGTCGCGCAACACCGGCGCGCACTGGTCGCGCAACGGCAAGCAACTGGCCTACACCTCCACCAAGCGCACCGGCAAGGACAACGACGTATGGCTGATCGATCCGTTGAAACCTGAGAGCGCGAAGCTGCTGCACGAAGTCAGCGGCGGCGGCTGGAGCGTCGAGGATTGGTCACACGACGGAGAGACGTTGCTGCTCGGCCAGTATGTCTCGGTGAATGAAAGTCACTTGTATCTCCTCGACATCCGGAGCGGAGCCACTGCGTCAATCACGCCGAAAGGCGACAAGGGTGTGGCCTATGGCAATGCGCGTTTCTCCGGGAGCGGCAAAACCATCCTTGCCACGACAGACAAGGACGCTGAGTTCCAGCGCCTCGTGGAAATGGATTTCAACGGGAAGGTTCTCCGCGTGTTGACCGAGAAGGCGAAATGGGACGTGGATGAATTCGAACTGTCGCCTGACGGCAAAACCATCGCCTACATTTTGAACGAAGATGGCGTGGGCGTGCTGCACTTGATGAACGCGAAGTCCGGCCAGGAACTGAAAGCGCCGAAGCTGCCGCTGGGTATTCCGTCAGGCTTGGAGTGGCATGAGAACGGGCGTGACCTCGGGTTCAACTTCGTCTCCGCCAAGTCTCCAAACGATGCCTATTCCGTTGATGTGACGAGCGGAAAAATCGAGCGCTGGACGGAGAGCGAGACGGGTGGACTGGACCCAAAACAATTCGTCGAGCCGGAGTTAGTGAAGTTGAAGAGCTTCGATGGCTTGCAGATTTCCGCGTTCGTCTATCGCCCTGACGCGAAAAATTTTCCCGGCAAACGCCCGGTCATCGTGAACATCCACGGCGGGCCGGAAGGGCAGTCGCGTCCCATCTTCCAGGCGCGGAACAATTACTTCATGAACGAGCTGGGTGTGGCGGTCATTTTCCCGAATGTGCGCGGCTCCGTCGGCTACGGAAAAACGTTTGTCACGCTCGACAACGGTTTCAAGCGCGAGGATTCGGTGAAGGACATCGCGGCGGTGCTGGATTTCATCAAACGCGACACGGCGCTCGATGGCGCGCGCATCGCCGTCACGGGCGGCAGCTACGGCGGCTACATGGCGCTGGCCTGCATGGAGCATTACGCGGATTCGTTGCGCTGCGGCATCGATGTGGTGGGCATATCGAACTTCCTGACCTTCCTCAAGAACACGCAGGACTACCGGCGCGATCTGCGCCGCGTGGAATACGGCGACGAGCGCGAGCCGAAGATGGCGGAGTTCCTAGAAAAAATTTCCCCGACGACCAACGTGAAGAAAATCACCAAACCGCTCTTCGTGGTGCAGGGCAAAAACGATCCGCGCGTGCCGGTGACGGAGGCGGAACAAATGGTGAAGGCCATTCGCGATAACGGTGGGACGGTCTGGTACCTGATGGCGAAGGACGAAGGCCACGGATTCGCCAAGAAGCGCAACGCGGATTACCAGTTTCTCGCGACGATCCAGTTCTACCGGGAGTTTTTGTTGAAGTAGCGGGGAGGCACTCTCCGAACTGCGACAGGTAGGGCGTCGCTGTCCTCAGCGCGCCGGGCCGGAATCGGAGAGGCGTTGTGGAACTTGCTCGAGCCTCACCCCGGCGCGGTGAGGACACCGACGCCCTACCAATCGCGGCGGTGGTTCATAGCACCGCTTTGATCCGCGCCATCAAGTCTTCATAGCGGTCCAGCGCGGGGAACTGCGGGAACTGCTTCTTGATGTTTTCAGGGGCGTGGAAAAGGAAGCCGTGGTGCGCCTCAGCGAGCATGGCGGTGTCGTTGAAGGAGTCGCCGCCGGAAATCACGTTGTAGTTCAGCTCCTTGAGCGCGGCCACGGTCTTCCGCTTCTGGTCCGGCGTGCGGATGTTGTAATTCACGATGCGCCCGGTCGCATCCACTTCGAGGCAGTGACAGAGAATCGCCGGCCAGTTGAGCTGGCGCATCAGCGGCTTGGCAAACTCCTCAAACGTGTCCGAGAGGATGATCACCTGCGTGAGGCTGCGGAGTTCATCGAGAAATTCCTTCGCGCCGTCGAGCGGGCGCAACGTGCCGATGACTTCCTGAATGTCGCCCAGCTTCAGCTTGTGCTCGTCGAGGATGGCGAGCCGCCCGCGCATGAGCACGTCGTAATCGGGAATGTCGCGCGTGGTCAGGCGCAGCTTCTCGATGCCGGTCTTCTCCGCGAACGCGATCCAGATCTCCGGCACGAGCACGCCTTCCAAATCCAAGGTGACAATAGATTGCTTCTTCACAGGGCGCGCAGAGTAAGCAGGAGCGCGGCGCGGCGCGGAGAAAAATCTTTGGGCGGGGGATCAATTTGCATCGCGGCGAGGCGCCAATCCTAGGAACTCCGAGTCATGTTTCCGGTTAGATTGAGAAGCCTGTTTGGGATTTGGATCTTGGAATTTTCTTCCCCTTCCTTGCCACGGTCCGGACGCCCGCCTAAATTGGCCACGATTTTGGGAGGGCGGAGAATCGCTCTTCGCGCAAGCGGAGGGAGGAAAGTCCGAACACCATGAGGGCGCGATGCCGCGTAACTCCGGTTCGGCCGGAGATACACGCGGGAGGAACAGCGGAGACGCTTTCCGACGGAAAGTGCCACAGAGAATATACCGCCTGCGCCGCAAGGCGTCGGTAAGGGTGAAAAGGTGCGGTAAGAGCGCACCGCGCGAAGCGCAAGCGACGCGGCATGGCAAACCCCATCGGGTGCAAGGCCAAATAGGGAACCGCGCGGCGGCCCGCCGCAGGACGCCTCGCGCAAGCGGGACGGACCGGTTCCGGGTATGGGCTGCTCAGACAAATGATTCTCTCCGTCCGCAAGGACGCAGACAAAAATCGGCTTACAGCCCTCTCAAAATCACTTCTTGCAGGTTTGGCGAAACCCCGCCGCGCGGCGGAACCGCCTACCGGTTCGGCTGCGGCGTGTAGCGCAGATAAGGCTTCACGCGGCGATGGCCCTTCGGAAAGTTTGCGGGAATCTCCTCGTCCTTCACCGCCGTCGTGATGATGCAGTCCTCGCCGTCCTTCCAGTTCGCGGGCGTGGCGACCTTGAACTTCGCCGTGAGTTGCAGCGAATCAATGACGCGCAGCAGTTCCAGAAAATTGCGCCCCGTCGAGGCCGGATACGTGAGCGTGAGTTTGATCTTCTTGTCCGGCCCGACGATGAAGACCGAGCGCACGGTGAAGGTGCTGTCTGCGTTCGGATGAATCATGTCGTAGAGCGCGGCGACCTCGCGCTTCGGGTCGGCGATGATCGGGAAATTCATCTGCGTGCCCTGCGTCTCGTTGATGTCCGCAATCCAGCCGTGATGCGATTCAATCGGGTCTACGCTCACCGCCGCGACCTTGCAGTTGCGCCGGTCGAACTCGGTTTTAATCTTCGCCACCGCGCCCAGTTCCGTGGTGCAGACGGGCGTGTAATCCGCCGGGTGGGAAAAGAGAATGCCCCAGCCGCCGCCGAGCCATTGATGAAAGTCCATGCGGCCTTCCGTGGTGTCCGCCATGAAGTTCGGTGCTTCGTCGCCAAGTCGCAGTGCCATAAATTTTATTCCGTTCAATTGCCACCGGCCTCATGGCCGGCGGGAGCGGGACATTATCGAAGGGCGGCGCGGTTTCAATTCTGATTTCTCGGCGAGAGTAAAACGCGATGCATCCTTGATTCGCCCTACCCTTTGAATCAACGTCGCCAAGTTCACCAACGCATCTTTCGGCCCACCCAACAGACTCCCTCCCAGATTGCGGTCACGGCATCAACTAGCAGGCGACCGGGGAAAAAATGTTCCAGTCGCCATTCTTCGTAGGAAGCTGGGGCATCTTCACTTTGAAAATGTCCCCGACTCCGCCCAAGCCATCGCCAGGGGCGACGGTTCCTGCGTGCATTGAATTTTGCCTTGCGTCTGGATCGCATTGAGATGGACCGAACATGAATCGCTCACCTTCTTATGGAAAGAATTGAAACTGTTTCAGCTCGACAGACTCTTGCCTATGATGCGCTCCATCGGCAAACGGCGGTGGCCCCGATGTACGCTTGACGCCCCGCCCCGTCCACACATCCTCCCGCCATGAACACCGAGTCCGGTCGCCCGACTCCACCGCCCCTGCCCGGTCGCGCCCCGGACGCGCGGCAGCGCTCGCTGCACGTCATTCTGATCGCGGCCATCGTCGTGCTGGTGATTGTCTCCATCGTCTTCGCCCTGGTGCTGTGGAAATTGAGTTTCTCCACTCACGCGACCACTCCCACCGCAACCGCGCCCGAGAGAGTTTTCACCCCGCCAGTCGCTCCGGACAGTCTGCTTCTGCACATCCAAAGTAGTGCGTTCAATGTGCTGCGCGGGGAACGTCTGACCATCGCCGGGGCCGGCGGCATTGAGGTCCGCGACGGTTACCTCGCCGTGCACGACACTAAAATCTTGCGACCGCAAGACGCCATCACGGTGGCCGCGTGGTTCCAGGCGCACTCATACGACCAGCCCATGACCGTGGCCGGCCGCGCGCAAAACGGCCCGCCCTGGCGTTACCCGTTTCTCTCCTGGCTCGTCCGCATCAACACCGATTCCCTGATCGAGATCGACGTGGGCCACGCCCAAAACTACACGCCCTCCGGCTGGAACGTCCCTCCGCTCCAGCCGAACCAATGGTATTTCGTCGCCATGACCTTCGATGGCCGGACTAAGAAATTGTTTCTGAACGAGTCGCACATCACTTCGATCAACAGCGGTTCGCCGAACAGCCAGCCAGAGATCCACTACACGCCAGGTCGCGCCATTCTGATCGGCGCGGATGAATCGGACGCTCCTGTCGGCGATCGGTTCCAAGGATCGATTGATGACGTGCGGATTTACGACCGGGCGTTGTCGGTTGAGGAAATGCATCGCGTGTTTCAGGAAGGCCAACGAAGATTGCCGATGCGGCGGCAGTAGCGGAAAAGCGTTTTCCAGCCGCAGGAACTCGAGATTGAAAAGTCTCGCAACCTGCCGACAAGAATGTCGGCGTTACGACGTAGCGCCGGCTTTCCAGCCGGCAGGTTGCGAGGCTTTTTAGCCTCGTGGCAGTAGGAGAAATGACTCGCATCGTAAATTGCCATTTCCTCCCGGCGCATCCTTTCCTAATCTCCACGCGTCTCCCAAACGCACATGAGCAACTCGACCACATCCGCCGCCACCAGCGCGAAGCCCGAAGCGCGAAGCCTGCGCGATCTGTCGCCGCAACAATGGAAGTCCGGCATCGCCGCCTGGCTCGGCTGGCTCTTCGACGGACTGGACATGCACCTCTACGGTCTCGTCGCCCTGCCCTTCGTCACCGTGCTCGTGCTCAACCAAAATCCCGGACTTGCCGAAGACGCCGCCGCCGCGCTCGCCAAGGACAAGAGCGGACTCATCCAAGCCGCGTTCCTCGCCGGTTGGGCGCTGGGCGGCGCGTTCTTCGGACGGCTGGGCGACGTGCTCGGACGCAGCCGCGCGCTCAGTCTCACCATTCTTACTTACGCCTGCTTCACCGGACTTTCGTTCTTTGCGCAAACCTGGTGGCAGTTGCTCATCTTCCGTTTCGTGGCCGCACTCGGCATCGGCGGTGAATGGGCCGTCGGCTCCGCGCTGCTTTCCGAGACGTGGCCGAAAAAGTGGCGTCCGTGGATCGCCGCCGTTTTGCAAACCGGCGTGAACCTCGGCGTGCTGCTCGCGTGCCTGACGACTTACATGATGGCTGACCTCGCGCCGAAATGGGTCTTCCTCGTCGGCGTGCTGCCCGCGTTCATCGTCTTCTGGATTCGCCGCCACGTTCCCGAGCCGGCGGAATGGCACGCCGCCCAAGCCTCGGCCAAGGCGTCCGCCACGCGCCAGCCTGGCATCCTCGATCTGTTCGGGAAAAGTGTGCGCCGCACCACGCTGCTCACCATCATTGTCTGCGCCTGCGGGCTGACGGCGTGGTGGGCTTTCATGTTCTGGCACGCGCAACATCTCCGCAGTTTGCCGGAACTCACGAGCGAACTCACCGCGCGCCACGCGGCCAGCGGCAGCACGGCGCCGGTCGCAAAATGGATTGCCGGCGAAAAGCAGCGCATCGTCAGCATCGCGTTCTTCGTGATCATCGGCGTATCCATCGTGGGAAATTTTTTCGCCTCGTTGCTCGCCAAGACCTTTGGCTATCGCCGCTCCATCGCGCTGATGTATGCGGGCTTCTTCCTCGCGATGGCCGGGACGTTCATGGTCGCGCGCTCGTGGGAATCACTGGTCTGGTTCTGGTTTCCGCTCGTGGGCTTTTTCTCCGGCGTGTTCGGACTCTTCACCATGTATCTGCCACCGCTCTTTCCCGTGCTCCTGCGCACGACCGGCGCGGGCTTCTGCTACAACATCGGACGGCTCGCCTCGGCGGCGGGCGTGGCCTTCAGCGGCGTGATCACGCGCGGCGTGGATTTCCGCACCACCCTGCTCTACGCCGCGTTTCTCTTTCTGCCCGCGCTGTTCGTGGCGCTGATCCTGCCCGAGCCGTCGGACAAAGCAGAGTCAACGTAAGATGCGAAACCTCATACGCTGGCTTTTAATTATTCTGATGTGGCTGTTCATCCAGCCAGCGCGGCTGCACGCTGCCGTGCCTCCGGTGGATTTCAACCGCGACATCCGCCCCATTTTTTCCGACCACTGCTACGCCTGCCACGGGCCGGATCAAAACAAGCGCAAGGCCGGGCTGCGTCTCGATCTGAAGGAAGGCGCGTTCAAGGAACTCGACTCCGGCGGCTTTGCCATCGTGCCGGGCCAGCCGAAATCGAGCGCGCTGTTGAAAGTGATTTCACTGCCGCCCGACGATGACGACCACATGCCGCCGGCGAAGAGCAAACAACTGAGCGCGGCGCAGATGGATTTGCTGCGCCGTTGGATCGAGCAGGGCGCGAAGTGGGCGGAGCATTGGGCGTATGTCGCGCCGGTCAGGCCCGAAGTGCCGGGCGGCGGGAAAAAAGTAATCAGTGAGACAGTCATCAGTGCGGGCGGCGGGCGACGCGCGCATTCACTGAACACTGATTTACTGATTACTGATTACTCCGGCCCCGGCCACAACCCCATCGACGCTTTCATCCTCGCGAAACTGAAAGAGCAAAAACTCAAGCCGAACAAGGAAGCGGATCGCCCGACGCTCCTCCGCCGCGCCACACTCGATCTCACGGGACTTCCGCCCACCGTCGCCGAAGTCGATGCGTTTCTCGCGGACCGGAACCCTGACGCGTACGAGCAGGTGGTGGATCGCCTGCTCGGGTCGCCGCATTTCGGCGAGCGCATGGCGCAGGCGTGGCTTGATCAGGCGCGTTACGCGGACAGCAGCGGCTATCACTTCGACGGCTTCCGCCAAATGCACCACTGGCGCGACTGGGTGATCCAGGCGTTCAACGACAACAAGCCGTTTGATCAATTCACCATCGAGCAACTCGCGGGCGACCTGCTGCCGAACGCGACCATCGAGCAGAAAATCGCCACGGGCTTTCATCGCAACGTGATGACGACCGACGAAGGCGGCGTGGACCCGGAGGAGTATCTCACCAAGTATCAGGTGGACCGCGTGAGCACCACCGCACAGGTCTGGCTCGGCAGCACGTTGGGCTGCGCCGAATGCCACGACCACAAGTACGATCCGATGACGCAAAAGGAGTTCTACCAGTTCTACGCCTTCTTCAACGGCATCCCGGAAAAAGGTCTCGACGGGACGCGCGTGAAAAATTTCGGACCGGTGCTGCGCCTGCCGACCGTCGAGCAAGGATCGAAGCTGCTCACCTACGATGAGTCCATCCCGGCGGCGGAGAAGACGCGGGCCGAGCGCGAAGCGGAGCTGCCGAAGGCGCAGGAGAAGTGGGAAAAGGAATTGGGTGTGGTGAAAGCGCCGGAAAGCGCCGGATTGGTGGCGTTGGTGTCGATGGATGAAAACGCAAACGTGTCGCAAGCGTCCGTTCCCCTCACCCCGGCCCTCACCCCGGAGGAGAGGGAGAATCGTCAGCCAGCCGCGGAGAAAACCGAACGCGCTCAGAAACAAGAGCAGTTGAATGACGCTCCCCCTCTCCCAGCGGGAGAGGGCCGGGGTGAGGGGGAACGCGCCCTGAATCAAACCGCGCTCGTCACGAACGAATTCGTTCCCGGCAAGCTCGGGCGCGCGCTCAAACTCAACGGGCGTACCAATGACTTCGTGGACGCCGGGCAGGTCGTGGAGTTCGAGTTCACCAACTCCTTCAGCTACGGCGCGTGGATCAAACTCCACGGCGCGACCGGCACCGTGCTGAGCAAGATGGACGAAGGGCCGGGCTACCGGGGCTTCGATCTGCTCATTTCCAAGGGCAAGATCGAGGTGCATCTCGCGCACCAATTCCCCGACAACGCGATCAAGGTGACGAGCAAGGAAGCATTGCCGACCAACATCTGGACGCATGTGCTGACGACGTACGACGGTTCGAAGAAGGCGGCGGGGGTGAAGCTTTTCGTGGACGGCCGCGCGGTCGAAGTGGACGTGCCGACCGACAAGCTCTCGGCGAGCATTGCCAGCACGGCGCCACTGCTCATCGGCGCGCGGCTGAAGGCGTTCCCATTTGCTGGGCTGATTGATGAGGTTCGCTTCTACAGCCGGGCCTTGAAGACCAACGAGGTCGCAGAACTCTTCGCGTATCCGCACCTGCTCGCCGCCCAAGCGCCCGCCGACCAGCGCACGAAGGAGCAGCGCGATGACTTGAAGAAATTCTTCCGCGAGAACCGCGCCACGGACTTTCTCGGCGCGCGGGAACGGCTCGCGACCTTGCAGAAGGAGAAGAAGGACTTCGTCGCGAAAATTCCCGACACGATGGTGATGGAGGAGATGGCGAAGCCGCGCGACACCTTCCTGCTCGTGCGCGGCAATTATCTGAACAAGGGCGACAAGGTTGCGCCCGGCACGCCGTCGTTCCTCCCTGCCCTGCCCTCCGGCCAGCCGACGAACCGCCTCGCGCTCGCACGCTGGCTCGTCGCCACGAACAATCCGCTGACCGCGCGTGTCACCGTGAACCGTCTTTGGTCGATGTTCTTCGGCACGGGCCTGGTAAAGACGAGCAACGACTTTGGCTCGCAGGGCGACCGGCCGAGCCACCCGGAGTTGCTCGACTGGCTGGCGTGCGAATTTCAGCAAGGCAACGTGCCGCCAGCGTCCCGCTGGCGCGGCTCAAACCGCCAGCAGGATGCTGGCGGCACGCTGGCTTGGGACACCAAACATCTCGTCCGGCTCATCGTCACCAGCGCGGCCTATCGCCAGTCCGCCGTCGTGAGCAAGGAGAAGCTGGAACGCGATCCTTACAACCGCCTGCTCTCGCGCGGGCCGCGAATGCGGTTGGATGCCGAGTTCATCCGCGACAACGCGCTCGCCGTGAGCGGGCTCTTAAATGCGAAGATTGGCGGGCCGAGCATCAAGCCCTACCAGCCGGCGGGACTCTGGGACGGCACCGACCAGAAGTACGAGCAAAGCAAGGCGGCCGATCTCTACCGGCGCGGCCTGTATGTTTTTTGGAAACGTGCGGCGCACTATCCGAGCTTCCAGACCTTCGATGCGCCGAGCCGCGAGATTTGCACGCTCCAGCGCCAGCGCACGAGCACGCCGCTGCAATCGCTCGTGGTGATGAATGACCCGGTGTATGTCGAGGCCGCCCGCGCTCTCGCCGCCCGCGTCCTGCACGAAGGCGGCGACAAGCTGCGCGATCAATTGACGCTGGCCTTCCGCCTCACCCTCGCCCGCCCGCCGCACGCGGAGGAAATCAAAGTCCTGGAGAAAACTTTCTCCGAGCAACGCACCCGCTTCGCCGCCGACACGAATGCCGCGCTGTCGCTGTTAAGCATCGGCGAGTCGCCGCGTCCGAAAGACCTGAACGCAGTGGACCACGCCGCGATGACCGGCGTGGCGAACGTACTGATGAACTTGAACGAGACGATGTCGAAGTGACGATGAAGTTCGCCAGCATTGCCATTGCCCGTGAAGCGACTAATCTAAATTCAGCTTATGAAAACGGTATCGTTTGAAGTCGCGCAAACCAGCCTGGCCGAACTGTTGGAGAAAGTTTCGGGCGGCGAAGCCATCACCATCACGCGCGACGGCCAGCCCAAGGCCATGCTGGTCACGATTCCACCGTCCGTCCGCCCGCGTCCGCAGCGCGGCAGCCTGCGCGGGCGCATCCAGATCGCGCCGGACTTCGAAGCGCCGCTCGAAGATTTCAAAGACTACGTGGGATGAAGCTCCTGCTCGACACGCACACGCTGCTCTGGTTCCTCGCCGACGATCCGCAATTGAGCGCACCCGCCGCCGGGCTGGTCGAGAATCTGGACCATGTGAAATATGTCAGCGTTGTTTCGCTGTGGAAAATCGCGCTGAAGCTGGGCAACGGAAAGCTGTCGTTGACCGGCACCTTCGATGAATTGTTCCCGGACGCGCTGCACACAAATGGTTTCGAGTTGCTGCCGGTGACGGTCGGTCATCTCTGGGCTTTGCTGACGCTGCCGTTTCATCACCGCGATCCGTTTGACCGACTGATTCTCGCGCAGGCGGTAGTGGAAGGGATGACGGTGGTCACGCGTGATCTGGAGTTTGCCAAATACCCGGCCCCGACGGCGTGGTAATTTTTCTCGTCCATGATTCCTCTCGATGACTTCAAAAAACTCGCCTCGCGCCGCGCGTTTCTGGCGCGCAGTTCCACGGGACTGGGCGCGCTGGCGCTGAGTTCGTTGTTGAATGGAAATCTTTTTGGAGCGGAGAAAAAAATCGTGGTGGCCAAACCCGTCGGCGGAATTCTGCCGCAGCTTCATCATCCCGCGAAAGCCAAGCGCATCATCTATCTTTTCCAATCGGGAGCGCCGTCGCACATAGACTTGTTCGATCAAAAACCGAAGCTGAAGGAACTCACCGGCACCGAACTACCCGCCTCCGTGCGGTTGGGCCAGCGGATCACGGGCATGACGAGCGGGCAGAAGCAGTTGCTCTGCGTCGGCTCGCCGTTCGCGTTTCAGAAGCACGGGAAGTGCGGCATGGAGTTCAGCGAGTTGCTGCCGCACACCGCAAAACTGGCGGATGACTTGTGCCTCATCCGCTCCATGCACACGGAGCCGATCAATCACGATCCCGCCGTGACCTTCTTCGGCACCGGCAATCAGCAGCCGGGCCGGCCCACGATGGGTTCGTGGATCACCTACGGACTCGGCAGCGAGAACGCGAACCTGCCGGGCTTCGTGGTGCTGCTCAGCGGCGCGGGCGGGCAGTCGTTGCAGGCGCGCTACTGGGGCAATGGATTTCTGCCGGGCAATTATCAGGGCGTGCAGTTTCGCGGCGCGGGCGATCCGGTTTTGTATTTGTCGAACCCGAAAGGCATTGATGCCGCCGCCCGCCGCAAGCTGATTGATTCGATGCAGGAGTTAAACCGGATGCAACTCGGCGTGATGGGCGATCCGGAGATTGCAACACACATCGAGAATTACGAACTCGCCTACCGCATGCAGATGAGCGTGCCGGAACTCATGGACATCTCGCAGGAACCGAAGGCCGTGCTCGAAGCCTACGGCGCGGAGCCGGGCAAGGCGTCGTATGCGAACAACTGCCTGCTTGCACGACGGCTGGCGGAGCGTGGTGTGCGTTTCATCCAGCTCTGTCATCGCGATTGGGATCATCACGGCGAACTGCCGAACGGCTTGCGCACTCAGACGAAGAACACCGACCAGGCCAGCGCCGCGCTCGTCGCGGATTTGAAACAACGCGGTCTGCTCGACGATACACTGGTGATCTGGGGCGGCGAATTCGGGCGCACCAGTTACAGCCAGGGCGAGATCAAGAAGGACAGCTTCGGGCGCGATCATCATCCGCGCTGTTTCTCGCTCTGGATGGCGGGCGGCGGCATCAAGGGCGGTGTGACTTACGGCGCGACGGATGATTTCGCCTACAACATCACGGAGAACCCCGTTCACGTTCACGATTTCCACGCCACGATGCTGCATCTGCTCGGCATTGATCACACGAAGCTCACGCATCGTTTCGAGGGCCGCGACTACCGGCTCACGGACGTGGCGGGGGAAGTGGTGAAGGGAATTTTGGCGTAGCCGGAGTTGGTGTTTCTTCAACGTGTCGGGAGGCGAGCGGGGAACAAGCTGAAGCTTGAACTCCAACAAAGGATTCCAACGGGGAAAATATTGGCGGAAGGGGTGGGAGTCGAACCCACGGTACGGTTACCCGCACGCCTGATTTCGAGTCAGGTGCCTTCAACCACTCAGCCACCCTTCCGCTCGCTAACAAAACACCACGAATCAGCGGCGGCTTATTTCGCACGCACGCGGGTGAGCAGCAAGCTCATTCGCTGAAACCGGCCCAGAGACCGGAGAAAGCCCGGCAACTTACCGTTGGCGTGAGTCACGAGATATATTGCCAGCCGCAAAGAGTGCGCGGCCCCTCGTCCACTCTTTCGGGGGAACTTCAGGGCAAGTCTCCCGGCGGCTTCTCCGATTTCAGCGGTTCAGATTTTTAGAAAAAAACCGCGCCCGGTTGGCACCGGGCGCGGCGTGAATTCAGTCAGGGGAAGTTTAACCGTGGTAGCCTTCTTCGCCGTGTTCCGCGAGGTCGAGGCCGAGGCTCTCGACTTCCTCAGTCGGACGCAGGCCCACGACGGCTTTCACGATGTAAGCGATGACCACGGTGCCCACGATGGAGAGCACCAGCGTCAGGCCGATGGCCTTGAGCTGTTCGATCCACAGACCGTT
The DNA here is from genome assembly GCA_043757045.1 of Akkermansia sp. Lineage (GTDB taxonomy): Bacteria > Verrucomicrobiota > Verrucomicrobiia > Limisphaerales > SIBH01 > JANNGC01. The sequence continues at coordinate 17,841 of JAYVQC010000153.1, forward strand.
GCCGATGAGTTTGAAGAGGCCGTTGGCCTTGGCGTAGCTGTTGGCGTCCGTGAGGTTCGGGTTCACGCTGCTGGTCGCGAGGAAGCCGGTGAGCAAGGCGCCCATCGTGCCGCCCACGGCGTGAACGCCGAAGGTGTCCAACGCGTCGTCATAGCCGAGCCAGCCCTTGAGCTTCACGACCGCGAAGAACGGAACAATGCCGGCGAGCACGCCGATGATCATCGCGCCCTTCGCGTCCACGAAGCCGGCCGCCGGAGTAATCACCACGAGACCCGCGACCGCGCCGGAGCAGAAGCCGAGCACGCTGGGCTTGCCCTTGAAGATGTATTCCGCCATGCCCCACACGAAGGCCGCAACCGCCGCCGCAAGCGTGGTGGTCATGAAGGCGTTCGCCGCCACACCGTCCGCCGCCACGGCGGAACCGGCGTTGAAGCCATACCAGCCGACCCAGAGCATACCGGTGCCGATCATACACATGACCATGGAGTGCGGCTGCATCGGTTCCTTGCCGAAGCCCAGGCGCTTGCCAAGAATCATGCAGAGAATTAACGCGGACCAACCCGAGGACATGTGAACCACTGTGCCGCCGGCGAAATCAATCGCCTTGATCTTCGCGTCGCCGTTCCAGACGCCGTTCATCAAACCGTCCACGCCCCACACCATGTGCGCGAGCGGGAAATAGACGACGAACATCCAGAGCGTGACGAACAGGAGGATGGCCGAGAACTTCATGCGTTCGGCAATCGCGCCCACGATCAGCGCCGGGGTGATGATCGCGAACATCATTTGATACATCGAGAAGACGTTCTGCGAGACCCACGCGGCGTAGTCGGTGTTCGGCATGGAATCCACGCCAGCGAGGAAGGCGAACCTTAGTCCGCCGATGTAGGGAGTGTTGGCGGAGAACACCAGACTGTAACCCACGACATACCAGAGAATCGTGACCAGGCCCGCGATGCCGAGGCATTGCGCGAGCACGGAGAGCACGTTCTTCTTGCGGACGAGGCCACCGTAGAACAGCGCCAGGCCGGGGAGCGTCATGAATAGCACGAGGGCCGCGCTGGTCATCATCCACGCATTGTGACCGGGGCCGGGGCCGGCGATCTTGGACGGGGCGTTGGTGCTGCCGTTGCGCGCGCCGTTGTTGACGTAGGCCTCGAGGTCTTCGAGGCGTTCGGCCACGGAACGTTCCGGCGGAGGCGGAGCATCAGCGGCGTGAATCACCGGGGCAAAGCTGCCGACGAGCAGGCTGAGCAGGGTGAGGGAGAGGAATAATTTCTTCATTTTGGTTAAGTAGTTGGGTTCTCCAGTCGCGGGTTAAACAGCCGTGTCACCTTTTTCCTCCGTGCGGATGCGGATGGCTTCTTCCACGTTCGACACGAAGATTTTGCCATCGCCGATCTTGCCGGTCTTGGCCGCGCCGATGATGGCCTTGAGGGCGGCATCCACCTTGTTGTCCGGCAGGACGAGTTCGAGTTTGATCTTGGGCAGGAAGTCCACCGTGTATTCGCTGCCGCGATAGATTTCGGTGTGACCTTTCTGGCGACCGAAGCCTTTCACTTCGCTGACGGTCATGCCTTCGATACCCACGTCACCGAGGGCGTCTTTTACTTCCTCCAGTTTGAAGGGTTTGATGATTGCTTCGACTTTCTTCATGAGTGTTGTGTTTTAGGAACGGGTTTTGCGGACTGCGGACCGGAACTTCCCGAACAGCGAGAAGCTCGCGAGAGTGAAAGAGGCCACGAGCGCATCCGTCTCAAACGACGCGCGGTTACCGACGTGCCTGAGGGCACGGTTGGTGGCGGTGTCGAAGATGTTGCGGACTCTGGTTTTCAAGCGCACCATCCCTTAGCGCACTGCGTGCCACGGGATAAGCGATGGCGAGGAAGCGGCTCAAAGACCTGCAATCATTACGTTATCTCCCGGTATGAATAATTTTTGATGCGGTGATTCAACTGTTGAAGTTTAACCAGTGTGGATTTTTTTCGGCCAAACGCGCCTGCATATCCGGTTGGTTGACAAAGGAGCGCCGAGCATGGCTCGGCTAGTTTGGCAACGCAGTGTTATCAGGCCGAGCAATGCTCGGCGCTCCAACGCGGGCTGCTTTTGTCAACCAACTGGATAAGCACGCAAACGCGTGGTGTGGAAAACGGATGGAGCGGGATGTTCGCGAGCGCACCCAGCAGGCTGACAGGGAGGGAGTGACAGACTCCAATCTGGTCTCGTCCGACACGCGCGAGAAGCTTTTGCGCGGAGAAGATAATCAGTTCCCGCGCGCGGACAGGACGTTCGGTTTGGTCTCCGCCTTGGGGGCGAAAATCGTGTATGGCCCCATGCGTCTGACCGGCTCGCACTGCTGCGTCACACACTCGACGAGCGGGCGGAGATGCAAGGGCGCTCCTTGCGCCCAGCCGTTCACCATGTCCGTCCTCAGCACCAGCCGGGGACGGGATCGGGTGAACAACGCATCGAGAATCTGCCGCTGCTGCGCGTGGTCGAATTGCAGCCAGCCGCTGCCGTTGAGCAGCGTGGGCGGACGTTGCTCAGTCCAGAAATACAAACTGTTCAGGCACGGGTAACTGATGAAGCCGTCGGATTCCGCGCGTAGGTAGGCGGTCAAATCCTGGAACAACAACGCCGCTCCGGGGTGCATCCGCACGGACTTGGATCCGGGCAGGTTTAACGGCGCGGCGGCGGCGTAGGCGCGGCGGACGCCCGGCCAGTCGCACCAGACATTCGCAAAGCACCAGACCAGCGCGAGCATCAGCGCGGCGGGCAATCCACGCCGCGCGACAGGCGACAGCGCGGCGAGACCGGCGGTGATTTTCCCCGGCAGGGAAATGCTCCGCACCACGTCGGCGAGATTCACCGCGTAGGTCAGCACCAGCAGGAAGGTGCCGTTGGCAATCTGGGTTCCGGCGACCGGATACGCCTGCATCGCTTCCGCCCCCGCGAGGAAGCAGAGAAAAATGCGCGCGACCGAGTGCGACCGGGCCTCACCCTGCGCCGCCGGCAGCAGGGTCAACCACACCCACGGCAGCAGCGCGGACAGTTGCGCCGTCGGCTGGCCGATGCACACGAACGCGCCCGCCACGCCGAAGATTAATTTCAAAAGCCGCACCGCGCCCGCGCCGGGCCGACGCCAGAGGAAGAAGCACGCCGTGACCAGCGCCGCGACCGCGTTGAGCGCCGCGAGAGTGGACACCGGCAACGGCATCAGCACCATCGCGGGCATCTGCATGGGCGTCACAATCAGACCGTCGAGCAGTGCGCGCGCAGAACTGCCCGTGAACACCGCGACGCCCAGAAATACCACGGACGAAATCACAAAACCCGCCGCCGCCCCGATCAAGTCGCGCCGCGTAAAAAAACTCTCACCCGTAGATCGCTGCCTGAGCACGCACGTCCCACCCAACGCGGCGGCGATCAGTGCGCCGTAGTTGCGGCACCAGTCCAGTTCCACATGCCGGCGCATGAGCAGAAAGGGCAGCACCAGACAACCCGCCAGCAACAACCCTTTCACCACGCGCGCGGCGCGGCCGGAAATTTCCCCTGCCATCGTCAGCGCCACGGCCAGGCCAAAGAACACGCCCACATTGATTTTTATGAAGATGAGCGCCGCCGCAATCACCGCCAGCCCGACGAGCGCGCGCGCCCGCGTCGCGACCAGAACACCGAGCGCCAGCAGCACGATGACGAGTTCCTGCGGATGCCCCGGTTCGTTCGCCAGTTCATTCAGATGCACCACCGACTGCGCGAAAATAAAAAGCCCGGCCAGCGCTGAACCCGTCAGCCGTCGCCCCGCCAGTCCCAGCAGGACCGACGCGGCCAGCCAGTGAAAGATACACAGCCACCGCGTCGCATCGTGCGTGACGGGAATGTGCAACAGCCCGCGCGTCACCCACTCGTAGAGGTAGAAGGCCGGGCCGTATTGCGTGAAGAGCGGATCGTAAAGCGCGTGGCCATCCAGAAATCCCCGGATGGTGATCATCAAGTAGCCCTCGTCGAGCGACAGCATCCGGGCGAACACGACATGAAAGGCAAAGCTCAATGCCACCCCCAGCAAGACCAACCCGCCCGCGACCACGAGCCAGCGCGGCCAAGTCAGCACGGCGGCACCGACGCTACGGGCGGCCACCGGCGTATCGCGAGTTTGAGGTATTGAGAACGTCACCGCCGAATTAGCGGCGGCGGCAGAGACAGACTTAACCGGAACACCGAAGTGGCGGCGCGCAGCCGCCGGGTAGCACAGGCAACCTGCCTGTGCCGCGCGGCTACCAGCCGCGCGGAACGGAGGAGGATGTGGAAAAGTTTCGGGCGTTTCGTTCCAAACTCAGCTCCCTCCCATTCCGCCCGGATGGTAGCCGGGCGGGACGGGCTGGTAGCCCGTTCCACCCGTTCCGATTTCGGAGTTCGGGCTTAACCGGATCCCTCGTCGCGCGCGTCGGCCCCTGCCGCATGGCGAATGCGGCTGCGCATGGAAAACCCGCGCTCCGCCGCTACGCGAACAGCTCCTGAATCTCCTCCCAGTTCAGCGCTTCGGTGAACTGCTCCTCGCCAAGCGTGCCGCGGATGATCTCGCGCTTCTTCCGCTGCAAGAGTAGGATTTTTTCCTCCACCGTGCCGCGCGTGATGAGCTTGTAGCTCGTGACCACGCGCGTCTGCCCGAGGCGATGCGCGCGGTCGGTGGCCTGATCTTCCACGGCGGGATTCCACCACGGATCGAAGTGAATCACCGTGTCCGCGCCGGTGAGGTTCAAGCCGACACCGCCCGCCTTCAGGCTGATGAGAAAGACCGGGGCGGAGCCGCGCTGAAATTTCTCCACCACCGCGCCGCGATTCGTCGTCGAGCCGTCGAGGTAACAGAACTCGATCTGCTGTTCGTTCAGTTTTTCCTTCAGCAAACTCAACATGCTGGTGAACTGGCTGAACACGAGCACGCGATGGCCGCCGTCCACGATCTCCTGGAGCAACTCGTCGAAGGCTTCGACTTTGCCGGAGATGTCTCGCGAAGGGGGCGAAGGAAGCGAAGTGGGAAAAACTTCTTTTCCTTCGCTTCCTTCGCCCGCTTCGCGAGACAATTTCAGCAGCCGCAAGTCGCAGCAAATCTGCCGCAGCC
>JAYVQC010000154.1:0-22841 GCA_043757045.1 Akkermansia sp.
AAAGCCGGCGAGGACGCCGGCGCTCCGTTCCTGTCGCCACATCAGCCCGTGTCTGACTTACCGGGAATAAATTTGACCGTCCTTCGTCAATCGTTAGGCTCGTTCGCAAGCCCTGAAACATTAACAAGCAGAGAATTTTATGAAAAAAGAACCGACTTCATTGCCCGGCGAATCCCGCCGGAGCTTCATCAAGAAAACCGCCACCGTCGGCGCGGCTGTGGTCGCCACCGGTATCATCAAGACGCCTGTGTATGGCCAGGCCACCGCGCCTTCGACAGGCCGTGTCATTGGCGCGAATGACCGCATCAATGTCGCCGTGGTCGGCGTCGGCTTCGGCATCGGCATCAATCACTTCAAGGGCATCCAGGAAAAGGCCGGCGACAACAACGTCGTCGTCGCTGCCGGTTGCGATTTGTTCAAAGCGCGCCGGGACTGGATGATGGGCAATCACGAGTTCCCCTACGCCAAGAAGCTCGAAACGCCGCTCAAGGAAGCCGACGTTTACACGGACTACCGCAAGCTTCTCGAGCGCAAAGACATTGATGCCGTGCTCGTGGCCACGCACGACGTGTGGCACGCGAACATCGCCTGCGACGCGATGGAATCCGGCAAGCACGTCTATTGCGAGAAGCCCATGACGCGCTACCTCGACGAGGCTTTCCGCGTGCATGACGTGGTGAAGAAGACGGGCAAGATTCTCCAAGTCGGTTCGCAAGGCTGCTCCGCCGGCGGCTGGCACAAGGCCGCGCAACTCATCAAGGGCGGCAAGATCGGCCAGCTCGTCTGGAGCCAGGGCTTCTACTGCCGCAACAATCCGAAGGGCGAATGGAACTACGACATTGATAAGCTCGTCTCGCCCGAGACGCTCGACTTCGACACCTGGCTTGGCGCGGTGAAGAAGCGCATTGATATCAAGGCCAACCGCGATCTCGCCGCCGACCACTTCCATCGCTGGCGCAAATACTATCCCTACTGCGGCGGTCTGCTCGGCGACCTCGTGCCGCATCGGCTGCATCCGCTCATGCTCGCGTCGGGCAATCCGGAGTTCCCCAGCCGCGTCGTCAGCGTCGGCTCGAAGAACGTGCTCACGGACAAGAAGCAGCCGGGCACGCCCATTCGCGACGTGCCGGAGCATGTGCAGCTCACGGCGGAATTCCCGAGCGGCTACATGTTGAACGTGACCGCCAGCTCGGTAAACGCCTCCAGCCCCGGCTTCGAGATTCACGGCCACAAAGCCACGCTCAAGCTCGCCGACCAAGGCCAGAGCCTCGACCTGTTGCCCGAACGCTGGGCGGCGGAAGATGTGGAACCCGAGCAGCACAAGGGCCTTCAACCCGAGGACATTCGCGTGCATGAGAAGAACTGGTTTGATTGCATCCGCGACAACAAGCAGCCGAACGCGGGCATTGATCTCGCCATCCGCGTGCAGACCGTGATCTCGCTCGCCGAAATGTCCGAGCGCCTGAACATCATGTGCCTCTTCGACGAGAAGACGCGCAAGATTACCGACGGCGCGGGCAAGGAAGTTAAGCCGTTGACCTACGGGACGCTGGAGCTGTCGTAAGCGCGCGGTGGAGAATGTTTCCGAAACGAGCGGCGGTCAGAAATGACCGCCGCTTTTGCTTGGTGGGACAACTGCCTGCCTATCCGGTGGGTTGACAACGGAGCGCCGAGCATGGCTCGGCTAGTTTGGCAACGCGGTGTTATCAGGCCGAGCAATGCTCGGCGCTCCAGCGCGGACTGCTTTTGTCAACCAACCGGATAAGCACGGACAACTGCGCCCGCTGGCAGTGCGATAGGCCTGACCGCTGGAAAAATCACCGCACATCCACGCAGGCGATCTCGCCGCGTGAATTGCGGACGAAGATTCGTCCATCCGCCAGCACCGGAGCCGTCCAGCATTTGCCGCCGAGGATTTGCGCGCGCGCCCCGGGCTTGAAGCCATCCGGGGACGCGGGCGCGATGAGCAGTTCACCCGCGCCGCTGAGCGCGATGAGTTTTCCGTTCGCGAGAATGACGCCGCCCGAGCCGAAGTTCGCCTGCTTCCACTTCTCCGCGCCGGTCGCGAAGTCCACGCACTTGAGCGACGCCTTCTCGCTGGTGTCGCCGTCCACGCCGTAGAGATGCCCTTGGAACAGCACCGCGCCGTTCAGTTGCGAGCGCAGTGCCTTGGATTTCCAAAGTTCCTCCGGAGCCGCGCCGCCGAGTTTGAACAGCGCCCCGCCCTTGCCGTAGCCCGTCGAGAGGAACAGCTTGTCGCCATCCACGATGGGGTCGGCCGCGTTCACGTCGTATTGCGTGAGCCACTTGATGCGCCACGCCTCTTTGCCGTCCGCCGCATTCACCGCCACGTACGATTGCACCGAGCCGATGAGCAGCAACGTGTCCGCGCCCTGCTGGAGCGGCAGCGGCGTGGAGTAACCCGCGCTCTTCTTCGCCGACTGCCAGAGAATTGCGCCGGTCTTCTTGTCGAGCGCGAGTCCGGCCTCGCCGACGTTAAGAATCAACTTGTCGCCCAGCACCAGCGGCGCGCCGGTGAAGCCCCAGTCCGGCACGCGCGCGCCGGTTTCCTTCTGCACGTTTTTCGACCAGATGATTTTTCCGTCCGCCGCGTTGAAGCAAAACGTGTCGCCCCAGCGGCTCAACCAAAACACACGCTCGCCATCCATCGTGGGCGTGCCCGTGGTGCCGCCGTCGAAATACTTGTCGCCGAGGTCGGACGGGTAGGAATGTTGCCAGATAATTTTCCCCGAGTTCACATCGAAGCAGAACACCGTGTCCTTTTCCTCCGCGTGGCCCACCGTCACGACGCGTCCGCCCGCGATCACGAAGGACGAAAAACCCAGCCCGACCTGCGCCTTCCACGCAATCTTCGGCCCGGCGGCGGGCCATTGATCGCTCCATTTGGTCTCGGCGGAAATGCCGTTGCGCACCGGCCCGCGCCAGTGCGGCCAGTCCGCGGCGTGGAGGGCCACGGCACAACCGAGGGCCGCGAGGAACGAAGCGAGTTTGAAATTCATCGTGTGAACTGACGTCAGCATGGCGGGAGGTTATCGAAAAATTCCAGGAACTCCAGCGATCCGCGCTCCACCCTTGAGCCGCGCGGCGAAACAGGCCACAACTCCCGCACGCATGAACGAGAAAGAAATTTCGCTCCGAAGATTTGTGACCGCTGCCGAGAAGGTGGATGTCGTCTCCCCGTGGACGCTCGAAGAATGGATTTGCCGCGGCGATGTAGTGAACAACCAGCAACTGCTGCTCGTGCGCGCGAACATGGAGCCTTTCCGCTCGCACCCGTTCCACAACCACCCCACGCGCGAGGAATTGATCTACATCATCTCCGGCCGCGCGGAGCAGTGGGTCGGGCAGACGCATCGCCTCCTTGGGCCGGGCGAGATGGCCTTCATCCCGCAGGGCGAGATTCACGGCACCTACAATCCGTTCAACGAACGGCTCGTCTTCCTCGCCATCCTCTCCCCAAGCAACGCGGCGGAACCGGGCCTCGTGGACTACTCGACGCAAGAGCCGTGGGCCTCGCTGCGAAAAGATTTTCCGCCCGTGACGTGAGTGTGATTTCTTTTAGCGCAGAGACGCAGAGGCGCAGAGACACAGAGAGGGGAAAAGATTTCTCCCTCCTGTCTTCTCTGCCGCTCTGCACCTCTGCGCCTCTGCGCTAAAAATGAAGCCCGGTCAACCCGCCCCCGCCCGATTACGCTGCCGGCTCACTGCCGCCGCAGAAAACATCGTGCGCGGCGGCCATCCGTGGGTCTTCGCCAACAGCATCCGTGAATTGAACCGCGACGGCGCGGCGGGTGAACTCGCGGTCATTTACGACCGCCAGGACAAGTTTCTCGCCATTGGATTGTTCGATCCCGATTCGCCGCTTCGCATCCGCATCCTGCACGCGGGCAAGCCGGTGCAGATCAACGACGACTGGTGGCGCACACGTCTGGAAACGGCGTTGACCAAACGCACCGGACTGCTCGACGAACGCACCACCGCCTGCCGCCTGATCAACGGCGAGAGCGACGGTTGGCCGGGCCTGGTGCTCGACCGTTACGGTGACGTGCTGGTGCTGAAGCTCTACACCTTCGCGTGGTGCTTGCGTGTGCCGATGTTGGTCGAGATGCTGCGCGCCCCTTCCCTCGTCCTGCGCTTGAGCCGCAATGTGCAAGCCGTGTTCGCCGCCGCTGGTTTTCGCGAGGCGCAGATTTTTTCCGGGCACACGCCCGACGGCCCGGTGATTTTTCAAGAGAGCGGAATTCACTTCGAGGCCGACGTGCTCGCGGGGCAGAAGACCGGCTTCTTCCTCGACCAGCGGGAGAACCGCCGCGCCGTGGAACAACTGGCGCGCGGCGCGGACGTGCTGAACGCGTTCAGTTTCACCGGTGGCTTCTCGCTCTACGCGGCGCGCGGTGGCGCTCGCTCCGTCGCGAGCCTCGACATCAGCGCGCACGCCTTGGCGGGTGCGGAGCGCAACTTCGCGCTGAACCGTGAGCTTGCCGACGCGTGCCGTCACGAGGTCATCCAGGCCAACGCCTTCGACTGGCTGGAGGCGAACGCGGAACGGATGTTCGATCTCATCATTCTCGATCCGCCCTCGCTGGCGAAGAAGGAGACGGAGCGAACGGGAGCGATTCGCGCCTACGGAAAACTGGCGGCGAGCGCGCTGCGCCATCTGCGCCCCGGCGGCGCGCTGGTCGCCGCCTCGTGTTCCGCGCATGTCAGTGCAGAGGAATTTTTTAGCGCGGTCACGCAAGCGGCCACCGCTGCCGGGAGAAAATTCTTCGTGCTCAACACCACGCGGCACGCATCGGACCACCCGGCGACATTTCCAGAAGCGGAATATTTGAAGTGCATCACCGTGCGGCTTGAGGGCTGAACGGAGCGCGAACCGCCGAGTCCGCGTGTTCGTCGCAAAAAATTTCTGACCTCCTCAAGATCACGCGGACTCGGCGGTCCGCGCTCCGCTATTCCGCCGCCTTGCGCGGCACCTTCTCGTTCATCGTCGCCGCGTTCCACAGAAAGGCGGCCATGATCGTGGAAGCCTGTTTCAAATCTTCCGCCTGGATGCGGTCAAACACGTCCGCGTTCGAGTGATGCGTGCGCGTCCAATACTCGATGGGGTCCTGGATGAACTGGAAGCCGGGCAGCCCGATGCCGTCGAAGGACTGATGATCGGTGCCGCTGGTGTTGTTGTAGGTGAGCGTCTCGGCCCCAAGATCGGAGAACGGCTGGAGCCAGCGGCGGAACAGCGGGCGCGCGCTTTCATTGTTCTGGAGATACACGCCGCGAATTTTTCCGGTGCCGTTGTCGAGGTTGAAGTAGGCGGAGAAATTTTCGTAGCTGTCGCGCTTCACGATTTTGCGCGTCACGGAATTCGTGGAGTCGGTGCGCGGGCGGCGGGTCTGGTTGCTTTCCGCGCGCGGCGAACGGGTGGCGGCGGACGCGGAGTTGGTGAGGTTTGTCGAGTAGCCGAAATGTTTCGTCACGTAAGCGCGCGAGCCGAGCAGTCCCTGCTCCTCGCCCGTCCACAAACCAATGCGGATGGTGCGGCGCGGCTGCAGGCCGAGCGCCCGGATGATCCGCACCGCCTCCATCGTCGCGGCCACGCCCGCGCCGTTGTCGGTCGCGCCCGTGCCGACGTGCCACGAGTCGAGGTGCGCGCCGATCATCACGACTTCATCCTTCAAATCTGTGCCGGGGATTTCCGCGATGGTGTTGTAGGCCATGAGATCGTCGCCGTGGAATTTCACTTTCAAGTCCACTTCCATTTTTAATTTCTCGCCCTGCTGAATCATGCGCGCGAGGCGGTTGTAATCCTCGACCGCCAGCGCGATCTGTGCGGGCATCGGCGGCACATTGGTGGCCCACGGCGAAGACCGGCCTGAGCCAGCGGCGACATTCGTGCCGCGCGATGAAGGCGTCGGCACCGAGGCTTGCGCGACGAAGATGGTGCCACCGTCGCCTTCCCCGCTGGACGTGACCACGAGCGCTGCACCCTCCTTCACCGCGAGAGAAAGCGCACGGCTGGAGAGCGAGAACGGCGGCGCATTGGACGAGCGCGGGCCGGCGGTCGAGGTGCGCGCGGCGTTGGTGGCCGGACTCGTATTGGTTCCCGTCCGTCCGAGGAACACCGCGCGCGGCTCGCCCGGCCCGGCATTGGCCAGGCGCAGGAGATTGGATTCCGACGCGCGGGTGGCCAGCGGCTCGAACCGGGCGCGCACCTCGCGCACCGGACTCGCGAGCAGAATCGCGCCCTTCAACTTGCCCTGATACTTCTCCAACTCCGCCTCACTCTTCGCTTCGAGAAGAATCACCTCGGCGGTGATCGGCTCAGAAAAGCCGGGCGTCCACGCCTTCGGGGTGGCGATGAGCGGGATGGATTGCGGCTCGATCACTTGCGCGGAAAATCGTTGCAAGGACCAGCCCCGCCCGAACGGACCCCACGCTTCGAGCTGCGCGTTTTTCAAACCCCAGCCGGTGAGCGTGTCGCGCGTCCACGCGTTCGCGCGCGCAAGGTTCGGCGAGCCGGTGAGGCGCGGGCCAATCACGTCGGTGAGATAGCTCAGCGTCTTCATGACTTGCGAGCGGTTCAGTCCCTCGTCACGGATGCGCGCGATGGGATCATTCGTGCTGTGACGCGAAGGAGAGGTGGTGTTGGTGCTCTGGGCGAAAGTGGAAACAGCCGTGATGGCCAGCGCCACGGCCACCGCGGACGTGAAGGTGAGGGAATGTTTCATGCGTTGCACGGCAGCATGTCGCAACGAGTCGGTGAAGCAAGCCGGCTTTGGCGAAGGAGCGCGGACCGCCGAGTCCGCGTGGTCGTTGTCGGAAAACTTACTGACCACAGAAGACGCGGAAAGGAATTTTCAACGCGGCGCGGCGGGCAAATTTTTCATTCCATGTGTTCTGTGTGGTTGAAAAAGCAACACGCGGAATCGGCGGTCCGCGCTCCGGCTCACAACTTCAATTGCAACAACCCCACCTCCAGCGCGAGCGCCTCCTGCACGTTGGAGTTCAACTGGCGTTGCAGCCGCTCCAGGACGCGGAGGTTGCCGGACGCGGCCTGCGCGTTCACGCGTGCGGCGAGCGTGGCCGTGGCGGGCTGCAACGCGGGGAACGTGAGCAGGCGCGCGTCGCCGAGCGACTGGAGCCACACGTCGCGCAGCCAGAATTCGAGACCGGTCAGCACCTCGGTGCGTTGACGGCGATACTCGGCCTCGATGGCAGCCTTGAGTTCGTCCTCCCAACGCTCGCGGAGCCGGGGATCAAGGTCGTCGTATTTTTCGAGCGGCGAGCGCGCGGTCATTTCCTCTTCGACCTTTTCCTTGAGCGCGTTCAACCGTCCGAGCAGCACCGAGAGCAAACGGTAGCGGCTGAGAATGGAGCCGCGCTCGGCCACCGCCGTGTCACTGAAATGACGGAGCCACGCGACGAAGGTCTCGTCCTGAAAGCGTTCGGACCCGGCGGAGAAGTTCAGCCGCAGGCAGCGCGAGAGAATCGTTTCCAGAATGCGCCCCGGCTCGGTCGAAAGCAGAATGAGCACGGAACGCGGCGGCGGCTCCTCCAAGGTTTTCAGAAAGGCGTTCGCCGCCTGCACGTTGAGGCGGTCCGCGCCGGCGATGATCACGACCTTGTATTCCGCCTCGGTGGGCTTGAGAAAAATCGTCTGCATCACGTCGCGCATCTGATCGATGGTGATGATGCGGGACTTCGACTCGGGCCGCACCCACTGCACGTCGGAGTGATTGGTGCCGTCAATTTTCCGGCACGCGAGGCAGGCGTCGCACGAGTCCGGTGCGCCGGGCACGGTGGAGCTTTGACGTGGGTTCTGGCAGTTCAACGTCTTCGCGAGCGTGCGCGCGACGAGTTCGAGACGCTCCAAATCATCGCCGGAGAAAAGATAGGCGTGGCCGAGGCGCTGCCGCGCGAGGCTGCGTTGGAGCAGTTCCACCGAATCTTCCGGTTCAGTGAGCGAGGCGAAGGACATGGTTCAGTTCTCCGTGGGCGGCGGCGTGGCCGGCGTGTGCCGCACGAGCAGCGGAATGCTCCCGACGTGATTCGACGTGAGCGCGATGTCAATGCCGTAAAGACCCGGACGCTCGAAGCGCAACTGCTGGATATTGATGATGAAATTGCGCGAGATGAAACTGGTGTCGTCCGGGACGGTCACATCCACGGGGATGTCAATGCTCGGCATGACCAGCTTGCCGTCCTCGTCCACGAAGTTGAGTTTCATGTCCTTGTGGCCCTCTTCCATTTTGCTGAAGACGAGGCGGAGCGCGATGGAGCATTGCGGATGCACGGCGGGGAGCTGCCCGGCGTTGATGGTGTCAAAGGTGCCGAGAATGTTCAGCTTCCCATGCGAGTCGGTGGCGGCGTCACAGAGCGCGGCGATTTGAATGTCCATGCGAGGGCGAGCTTAGGGGCGGACGGCGCGGCGGGAAACGCAAATCATCGGAGCGCGGACCGCCGAGTCCGCGTGTTCGTAATTCCTTCGGTGAGGCTGGAAACGGTCTTCGATCCCAGCGAGCCAAGCTGTTTCGGGTTCGCAGCGTTCTTCGTTGGTGAATTATCAGAAGGAACCAGAGACACGCGGACTCGACGGTCCGCGCTCCGAAGCTGCGCCAACAAACACGCTTGGAACTCCGCCACGCGCATCGCTATAAACACGCGCATGTTCGCGCCAACGCTCCTTGCCGCCACGGACCTCGCGTCCCCGGTCCGCTCCGCCCTGCCGAATTTGATCACGCAGGGCGGGCTGATGATCTGGGTGCTGCTGGCCGCGAGCTGCTTCGCGATTCTCGTCTTCGTCGAGCGGCTGCTGCACTACCACCGCGCGCAGATCAACTCGATGGAGTTTCTCAGCGGCGTGCGCAACGTGCTCAAGCGCGACAACGTGGTCGAGGCGCTCTCCATCTGCGACGCCACGCCTGGGCCGGTCGCGCGCCTGGTGAAAGTGGCGGTGCTCAGTCGCGAACGCGGACGCGAAGGCGTACGTGAGGCGCTGGAAGAAGCTGGCCTGATGGAAGTCCCTCGACTGGAAGAAAAACTGAACACGCTCGCCACGCTGGCCCAGATCGCGCCACTGCTCGGCCTGCTCGGCACGGTGCTGGGCTTCATCAAAATTTTTGCCGCGCTGCAACTCGCCGGTTCGCAGGCGCAGATGGAGATGCTTTCCGGCGGCATCTGGCAGGCACTCATTTCCACCGCCGCCGGACTGGCCGTGGCCATTCCCTGTTACGCCGCTTACAACTACTTGGTGGGCCGCGTGAACTCCATCGTGCTGGACATGGAGAAGGCCGCGTCGGAGATCGTGAACATCGTGACCGAGGGGGCGAAGCAGTGACGAATGTCGAATGTCGAATGTCGAATGCCGGACGCTGCGCTCCGTTCGCGGCTCGTGGCACATTCCCGTTCGTCATTCGTCATTCGTCATTCGTCATTTTCTAAATGCGCTTCCCCCGCAACAAACAAATCTTCCGCGGCCAGCTCGACGTGGCGGCGTTCGCCGGGATGCTGTTCATTCTGCTCGTGTTCATCCTCCTGCGCTCGCAGCTCGTCTTCACGCCGGGCGTGCCGATTCGCCTGCCGGTGGCGGAGGAATTGCCCGGAGTGATCGGGCGCTCAGTAGTGGTCTCGGTGGACGCCACCGGACAATTTTATTTCGAGAACCAAATCACGCACGAACGGTTGCTGCGCGCGCGCCTGTCCAATCTGGCGGCGGAAGCGCCCGAGCCGCTCACGCTGATCATCCAGGCCGATGAAGCGGTGAGCACAGGCCGCGTGATGGAACTCGTCTCGCTGGCGCGACAGGCCGGCGTGAAAGTCGGAATGTGGGGGACCCGCCCGCCGCCCACGGCCAACCACCGCGCTCCGGCGCTCTCACCGCCATGAGCACGCCGCGCTCCGGTCGTTCGCGCGGGTTCTGGCTCGGCGGCTTTCTGTTTCTCTTCCTCATCCACGCCTTCGCGATCTTCGTTTATGGCGAGCGGGAAAAGGCGTTGCCGCCGAGAAAACAAATCGAACCGTTCCTCCACATCGGTGGCGACGCGGCCACGGACCAACAACTCGCGAAGCTGACCGGCTGGCGCGACCCGACGCTGTTCGCGCTGCCGCATCCGCAAGGCTTCTCTGGCGGCGCGTGGTTGAAGTTTCAGCCCGAGACGCCCGCGCGCAGCAACTGGACCGCACCGCCCGAGTGGCTGCCGCTGCCCGTCGCGCAACTCGGCGAGACCTTGCATGAATTCGTGACCACGAATCGCCGCCCCGAGGAGACGCTGCTCGCCGCGTTGCGCGCGCCGAAGACCTTGGAAGTCCGCCTGCCCGGCGAGGCGCTGACGATGAAAACTTCCGCGCGCATCGAAGGCCCGCTCGCGGCCCGCGCGCTGACCCGCGCACCCGGTCTGCCCGGCCTCGCCTCCGCCGACGTGTTGAAAAACACCGTCGTGTCCGTGGCGGTGAACGGCGAGGGCGTGGTGGAAAGTCTGTCCGTGAGCGGCGCGTCCGGTTCCGTCGAGGCGGATGAACGCGCGCTGGATTTGGCCCGCCGTTTTGATTTTCAACCACTCGCCCTGCGCGAGTCCCGCGCCCGCGAGACGGCGCCGCCCACGCTCGGGCGCATCGTGTTCCACTGGCAATTGCTGCCGCCGACCAACGCCATTTCCAGCGCGAGCGCCACGCCATGACGACCGCCGGACAAAACGGCGGGATGGTGGAACTTCTCGCGCTGCGTAGTGGGATGGATGCCCTCGTCCGTCATAAGTCTTGCAGGCGCCCCCGCCTGCAGTCGGGACAGCAAGCGGGGGCGCTTGCTGGACTCGCGACAGGCGGGGGCGCCTGTCCCACTACTTTTTTGCCACGCCGTGATTGCCGCCATGCCGATTGACACGCTCATCTTGGCCTACGTCGTGGTTTTGCTTGCCGCACTTTCGGTCGTGGCAATATATTTTGAGCATCGTCGCCGGCGATTCGAGCCGACACCCAGCGAGGACCACGTTTTCCGATGCGAGAAGTGCGGCTTCGTCTATACCGACGACGGTGATGTGGAGCGCTCGCGCTGTTCGCAGTGCGGCACGCAGAACGACATGATTCAATTTTGATGCCACGGCGGTCTTGGTTGACCGCCGTTTTTTAACCGAAACATCCGGCGGTCACCCCGCCCCAACAAAATAAATTACGACTATGGGAATGTGGATTGGCCGCAACCGAAAAGCCCGCGTCACCTACGGCTTCGATGAAATCGCGCTCGTGCCGGGCGACATCACGATCAACCCCGCCGAGGTGGACACCACGTTCGAGATTCCCAAGCCCGATGGCAGCGCCATCAAGTTGAGCATCCCGATCCTCGCCAGCGCCATGGACGGCGTGACCGATGTGAAGTTCTGCATCGAGATGGGCAAGCTCGGGGGACTCGGCGTGATCAATCTCGAAGGCGTGCAGACGCGCTACGAAGATCCGGCTGAAGTCCTCGAACGGATCACCAAGGCCGACAAGGACGAAGTCACCGAGCTGATCCAGAAAGCGTACCTCGAACCCATCAAGCCGCATCTCATCACCAGGCGCATTCAGGAGCTCAAGAGCGCGGGCGTGCTCGCCGCCGTCAGTTCCATTCCACAGAAGGCCGAGGAGTTTTGCCGCATCGCGCAGGACGCGGGCGCGGACTTGTTCATCGTCCAGTCCACCGTCTCCACCGTGCGTCACATCTCCACGCAGTACAAGTCCATGGAACTCGCGAAGTTCTGCAAGGAGATGAAAATCCCCGTCATCGTCGGCAACGCGGTGACCTACAAAGTGACTCTCGAACTGATGCAATGTGGCATCGCGGGCGTGCTCATCGGCGTCGGCCCCGGCGCGGCTTGCACGAGTCGCGGCGTGCTCGGACTCGGCGTGCCGCAAGTCACGGCCACGGTGGATTGCGCGGCGGCCCGCGATCATCACCACAAGAAAACCGGGAAGTACATTCCCATCATCACCGACGGCGGCATGAGCAAGGGCGGCGACGTCTGCAAGGCGCTGGCCTGCGGCTCGGACGCCGTGATGGTCGGCAGCGCCTTCGCCCGCGCGAAGGAAGCGCCGGGTCGTGGCAACCACTGGGGCATGGCCACGCCGCACGCCAATCTTCCGCGCGGCACGCGCATCAAGGTCGGCGTGACCGGTTCGCTGAAACAGATTCTTTTCGGCCCGGCCACGGTGGATGACGGCTCGCAAAATCTCGTGGGGGCGATCACCACCTGCATGGGCAACGTGGGCGCGGCCAGCATCCGCGAGTTTCAGGAGACGGAGATCATCATCGCCCCGAGCATCAAGACCGAGGGCAAGCTGTTCCAGACGGTGCAGAGCGTGGGCATGGGGACGCGCTGAGTCAGGTTCTCGACGGAAAACATTTCGCCCGGCTGATGCGCATCAGCCGGGCGTTTTTGTTTTCGGAACGGTGGCCGAAATCATTTCCGCTTGGCCAGTGTGAGCCGCCTCCCTCACCCCGGCCCTCTCCCGCTGAGAGAGGGGGAAAGTCAGCCAGCGTTCGTTGAGTCGGACGCGCTCGAAAGCAGTGAGGCTGAATGCCGTTCTCCCTCTCCCAGCGGGAGAGGGCCGGGGTGAGGGAGAAACGCTCGCATCCGAGATGACTTTTCGCAGCCACTCCAGAGGAGTGAGAGAATTTCGTTCGCGAAATTCAGAACAGCTCGCCCGGCTGGAAGAAGCGTTTCAGTTCCGCCGCCGCCGCTTCCGGCGAGTCGGACGCGTGGCAGACGTTCACCATCACGTCCACGCCGAAGTCGCCACGGATGGTTCCCTTCGCCGCCTTCTTGGAATCCGTCGGTCCCAGCAAATCGCGCACGCGCGCCACGGCACCTTCGCCCTCCAGCGCCACGGCGATGACCGGCGTGCGTTGCATGAACTGCTGGACCTCGGGGTAGAATGGTTTCGTCGCGATGTGCGCGTAGTGCTCCGCCAGCACCGCGTCGCTGGCGCGGAACATTTTCACGCCGCGCAACCGGAGTCCGGCGGCTTCAAAGCGCGCGGTGACCTGGCCGATGACGCGCTTCTCCAACGCGTCTGGTTTGAACAAAATCAACGTAGTTTCCAATGACATGGGGCGTTTGGTTACTGGAGCCGTTCCAAATCGTCAATGGAAGTTGTTGGGCCGGAGCGCGCCATTTCCCGCTGTTGAACCGCCCCGCGCGCCTCGCTATTGTCCGCCCTCCCCGCAACCGGGGCGCACAAAAATATGCTCAAAGCTGGAATCGTCGGGCTGCCCAATGTCGGCAAGTCCACCCTGTTCAACGCCGTCACGCGCACGCGCAAGGCCGAGGCCGCGAACTATCCGTTCTGCACCATTGATCCGAACGTCGGCATCGTGACCGTGCCAGACGCGCGCCTCGCCGTGCTCAAGGACATCGCGAAAACGAGCGTGGTGATTCCCGCCGCCGTGGAGTTCGTGGACATCGCCGGCTTGGTGAAGGGCGCGGCGACGGGCGAAGGACTGGGCAACAAATTTCTGACGCACATCCGCGAAGTGGACGCCATCGTGCAGGTCGTCCGCTGCTTCGACGATGAGAATATCATTCACGTGGCTGGCACGGTTGACCCGGTGCGCGACATTGAAATTATCAACACGGAACTTGTCCTCGCCGACCTTGAAGCCGTGACCAAGCGGTTGGAGAAGGGCGCGAAGGACGCGAAGCGCGGCGACAAAGTCGCCATCGCCGAAGCGGCGGTGCTGCAAAAATTTCAACCCGTGCTGAACGAAGGCAAGCCGGGCCTGACCGTGCAACTCACGCCCGAGGAAAAAGTCATCGCGCGTGGTTTCTATTTGCTGACCGACAAGCCGACCATCTTCGCCTGCAACGTGAAGGAGACGGACCTCGCGACGGCGGAGACGAATCCCTATGTGCTCAAGGTGCGCGAGTACGTGAAGACGCATCTGGCCTGTGAGGCAGTCTTCATCAGCGCGCAGATCGAGAGCGACCTCACCGACTTGTCGGAAGCGGAGGCGAAAGATTTTCTCAAGGAACTCGGCGTCGAGGAATCCGGCGTTGGCGCGCTCATCCGCGCGACGTATCACCTGCTCGGACTGCGGACGTATTTCACGGCGGGCGAAAAGGAAGTGCGCGCGTGGACCATCCACGTTGGCGACACCGCGCCGAAAGCGGCGGGCGTGATTCACTCCGACTTCGAGCGTGGGTTCATCAAGGCCGAGACCGTGGCCTACGATGATCTCGTGAAACTCGGTTCCGTCGCCGCCGCGCGCGAGAAAGGTCTCTACCGCATGGAAGGCAAGGAATACGTGGTGAAAGACGGCGACGTGCTGCTCTTCAAGTTCAACGTCTGAGAAGAATTGAAACCGCTAATAAACGCTAATCGCCGCTAATTGAGATCAAGATTGATTAGCGAAAATTAGCGTTTATTAGCGGTTCAACTTTTCCTAGTTCGCCCGAAGACCAGCGAGCCAAGGAACAACACCACGCACGTCAGCACGATGGCGGGACCGCAGGGCACGTCGAGTTGATAGGCGAGCAGGGTGCCGCCGACGCTGCCGATGAGGCCGAACAACAGGCTGAAAACAATTTGTTGTCGCAGATTCCGGCTCACGCCGCGCGCGGCAGCGGGCGGAATGACAATGAGCGCGGTGACGAGAATGATTCCCAACAGGCGAATCGACAGCGCCACCGCCAGCGTGAGCACCAGCACGAAGAGGTAATTCAGCCGCCGCACTTTCACGCCGCAGACTTGCGCCATGTCCTCGTGCGCGGTGAGCAGCGTCACGGAGGTGAGCCGGGCGAAGAGCGCCGCCGTCACCACCACAAACAGCCCGGCGGCGAGCCACACTTCCTGCGGCCCAATGGCGAGGATTTCGCCGAAGAGGTAGCTGTGCAGTTCCCCGCGAAAATTTTTCAGCAGGCTGAGAATGATCACGCCTACGGCCACCGAACTCGACAGGAGCAGCGCCATGATGGTGTCGGTGAGCAGTTCGGTGTTCTCACGCAGCCACATGATGGCGAAGGCCACGAGCAGGCTCACAAAGACCATCGGCCACGTCGGATCGGACAAACCAAACCAGAAGCCCAGCGCCACGCCGGTGAGCGCCGCGTGCGAAATCGTGTCGCTAAAAAACGCCATGCGCCGCGCCGTGACGAACACGCCGAGGAACGCGCAGAGCGGCCCCAGGAACAGCGCGGCGAGCAGCGCGCGTTGCATGAAGGGTTCAGAGAACATCGGGAGGGAATGACGGATGACGAATGACGAATGACGAATGGCGGCGGCTCTCGACATGTAGCGGCAGGCATCCTGCCTGCCAGTGAGGGCCGGCTTCCAGCCGCCCGGAAAGAGCGCGACGTGTCAGAGGCGCTTGAACATTTTCCACGGTCTTCGCAAGGCGAGGCTTTTTTCCGCCGGGCTGGAAGCCACGGCTCACGGGCAGGCAGGATGCCTGCCGCCACTTAGCGTCCCCCCCCCTTCGTTCGTCATTCGTCATTCGTCATTCCTCAATGATGATGGTGATGCGCGTACGGCGTGGCGTGAATTCCGTAAGCCTGCTTGAGGGACTCGGCGTTCATGACCTGCTCCGGCGGGCCTTCGCAGCAGATGACGCCGTTGAGGGCATAGACGCGCGAGGCGTGCGAATAGACCATCGAAAGGTCGTGCGACACGAGGATGACGGTGAGCTTGTACTGGCGCTGCACATGCGCGATCAAATCGTAGAAGGTTTCCTCGCCGGGCGTGTCCACGCCGGCGGTCGGCTCGTCGAGCAGGAGCAGATCGGGCTTGCTCAGGAGCGCGTAGGCGATGAGCACACGCTGGAGCTGGCCGCCGGAAAGTTGCGCGATGGGCCGGTCGAGCAACGGCTCCACGCCGATGTGGACGAGCGCGGGTTTGATGATGTCGTCGAGCTGACGGCGCGACATGAAGAACCAGTGACGGGTCGCGCGCAGGCGCAGCGCGAGAAATTCCCGGACGCTGAGAATGAAGCTGCGTTCGAGCGCGAGCTTCTGCGGCACGTAGCCGACGCGCGGCAAAGCCTTGGCGAGATCGCGTTCGCCGAAGATGCGGACTTCGCCGGAATACTTTTGCAGGCCGAGCAGACAGCGGAGGAGCGTGGTCTTGCCGGAACCGTTCGGGCCGATGAGCGCCACGATCTGGCCTTGCGGCACACGCAGGTTCACGCCGCGCAAGACCTCGGTGTCGCCGAACTTCACGCGCAAATCACGCACCTCGACGGCGAGCGACGGATGCAGATTGATGGATTCCGTGGGCATCAGGAGTGGCGAGTGGGCGAGCAGAGGGCTGCGGGGATTGAGAATATCGCGTTCCCCTCACCCCGGCCCTCTCCCGCCGGGAGAGGGAGAGTGGCACTCAGGTTTCCGACTAAACGAACGCGCTCGTTCTTGGTGAGGCTGCATGACTGTCTCCCTCTCCTCTGGGGAGAGGGCCGGGGTGAGGGGAAACGGCGCGCACGCCCGCCGCCCGCGCCACCAAGCAATCCAGTCGTGAGGTTCATTTCAGATGATTCGCCAGCGCTTCTGCATTGTGTCGCATTTGTTCTTCGTAGGCTGACGGAGAGAGCGGGCCGGATTCAAGCGTGTCGAGTTCAGCGAGTGGCACTTTCAGATCGCGAGCGAGGCGCGAGGCGAGCGGATTCCGCACGCCGGGCGGGACGAAGATAGCCGGGATTTTCCGCGCGCGAATCTTCTTTCCCAGTTCCGATAAATACTTAGGACCGGGCGGCACGCCGGGCTGCTGTTCCACGACGCCGGCAATTTCCAATCCGTAACGGCGGGTGAAATACGGGAACGCGTCGTGGTAGGTGACGATGGCGCGGTTGGTCACGCCCGCGAGTTTTGCGCGAATGTCCGCGTCGAGTTTTTGCAGGCGCGCAACGTAAGCCTGCGCGTTGCTGGCGTACGCGGCGGCGTGCGCGGGATCGTGGCGTTGCAGCGCCGCGAGAACGTTGCTCACGCCATGCGCGGCGAGCGTGGGATCGAGCCAGATATGTTCGTTCGCCTGTTCGCTGGCATGGTCATGCGCGTCGCCATCGTGGTGATGATGGTGCGCTCCGAACAGCAGTTGGGCCTGAAGCCCCGCGCTGACCGTGACGATTTTGTTCGTCGCTATCGTGCCGTTGCGTTGGACCTTGGGCAGCCAGCTTTCGAGGCCGAGACCGTTGACCACGATCAGGTCGGCGCTGGTGAGCTTGCGCGCGTCGCTGGTCGTGAACGAGTAGGCGTGCGGATCGACGCGGCCGGGCAGGAGATTTTCCACGTCGGCAAACTCGCCCGCGACATTCACCGTCCAGCAGTAGATGGGAAAGAAGCTGGTGACGATGCGGGGGCGCGTGGCGGCAGCAGACGAAACCGCAGCCAGAAAAACCATGGCGACACACGCGAGTAATTGCACAGGCAGACAATAGAAACGTAAACAGAAAGCGGGAAGTGCTTTCCTGTTGGCTGGCGACAACCCTGAACGGCCCTTCATCGGTGGGGTGGGACTCCGTCGAACCCTCGCTGTCGGCACGGGTTCATGAGTCAATCGTCCGTCCCTGGCGGCTGCTTTAAGCGCCGGGGCAAATCCCGCGCTCCGTGAATCGTCCGCTCCATGACGATCGCTTCGCCTTCGATGCGGTAAAAGAGCAGTTGCTTGGCAAAGGGCTTTACCACCAGACAGCAACGCACGCCTTTCAGTTCGGGATCATTGCCAAACCGCAGCCGCCGGGCTTCCGGTCGTTCCTGCAACTTCGCCATCGTGGCCTGAACCGCCTTCCGATAACGCCGCGCCACTTCCACATCTGCGTGTTCGAGATACCAGCGGAACTGGATTTCGACATCAGCGAGGAAGCAATCCGATTGCCGGAGCGTCAGCGGCATTTGCGGGATTTCTCCGCCAGGACGCGTCGCTCCATTTCTTCGAGTTCTTCCGGGCGCAGCGGACGGTGCGGGCCGCGCACGGCTTCGAGCAGAAATGATTTCAACTCCGGTCCGTCCTTGCTCCAGTCGTTCTGCTGCTCGCTCCACTGGCGCACGGCCTCGCGCACGGCGGCCCCGGCGTCGCGAAAATCTCCGGCGCGCACTTTGCGCTGCACAAACGCCTCCAGCTTCTTCGGTAAGGTGACGGTCATGGGCAAACCGTAGCGCCGGCCGCTGTTTTGCTCAACGTTTCTTCCGTTCGGCCGGCCTCGGTTGCCATCCGTCGAACCGTTACTGCCGCCGGAACCACGCGAGCACCTCAGACGCACCCGGCGGTCAGGGACGGACGCTCGCGCGGCTCGCCTCGCTGCGCTCGAAAGTGGGTTCGACGGAGTCTCACCCCACCCGTGAGCCGGGCGGTACGGCGGGTTCAATCATTTCGCGGCTTGCGACAAAGAGAATGGCCCGGCATTTTACCACTATGAAAACCGCCAGCGTTCAGCAGGTGCCGGAGCAATGGGCCATGATTTCGCGCTGGCTCGCCGCCGGAGAAGAAGTCGAGGTCACGCAGCAGGATCAAGTTGTGGCGAAGCTCGTTCCCGCCCCACGCCCGCAGCCGGATTTTCTCGTGCGGGCCAAGGCGGTCTGGGGCGACCAGCCGCCCGGCCAGCCGTTGAGCGCGTTGGTTCATGACACTCGTGGACTTTCCCGCTAAGTTCCACCCATGAGCGCCGCACAAATTATTCAAGAACTGCCCCGGCTCTCGGACGCCGAGCGCCGGGCCGTGCGCCAGAAGTTGCTCGAAATCGCCGCCGAAAACCGGGACATCGAACTGTGCAATCAAGCCGCCACCGAAGGCGCGCTGATGCTCGACCGCTTGGAGGAAGAAGATGCCCGTCGTAATCAGGGGTGACGTGTGGATGGTTGATTTCGGGATGGCCGCCAAGGTTCGTCCCGCCCTGCTGCTGACCGGACATCCGGCGGATGATGAATTGGATGTCGTCACCGTCCTGCTTCACACCACTTCGCTGCGCGGGAACCACTGGGAGTTGAACATCCCCAAGCCCTTCCTCAAGCCCGGCGCGTTTCACCTGCAACAGTCCAAACCGTCTCGACCGTCAAGCTGGAGCGCCGGCTGGGCGCGTTGAATGACGCCGAGATGGATCGCGTGCTGGATGCGCTGGCGGAACGGTTGGCAATTTGAGCCAAGGCGGGGTGAATTCCGTCGAGCCGTCACTGCCGACGCAGGAGGCGCGAACCATGCGAGCGTTTCGGGCGCAAGCAAGCGGTCAGGGGAGGATGCTCGCGCGGCTCGCCTCTCCCGCAGCGGCGGGATCGAAAGTGGGTTCGACAGAGTCTCACCCCACCCGTGGGCTGGGCGGCGCGGCGGGTTTAATCCGCCTGAGATTTAAGAATTTGGATTGGCAAATACGGTGGGTGCGCCCAGATTTCTCGCATGACTCAGAGCTTTGAAACTTTGGTCGAGGAAGTGCGAACCCGCTCCATCGAGGAGAAGCTGGAACTCAAATTTCTGCTCGAACGCTCGCTCATCGAGGAACGGCGCGGTGAAATTCGGGCCAGCCACCGCCGCAGTCTCGACGAGGTGAAGCGCGGCAAGCTCACGTTCTCCAGCTCCCTCGCGGATCTGAAAAAATCCCTCGCCGTTTGATGACGCATGGCCGATTACGAAATCATCTACAGCGAGCCGGCCAGCGCGGATTTGGACGGCCTGCCGCCGCGCCAGGCCGGTCAAATCGTGAAGAAGATTGGCCGTCTGCGCGCAGGATTGCACGGCGACATCAAGCGGCTGCAAAAGCATGACGTGACCTACCGCCTGCGTATGGGCGACTAGCGCATTTTGTTCGATGTCGAGGGCGCGCGTATCATCATCCGCAGAATCAAAGATCGGAAAGAGGCTTATGACTGAGGCTGTTTTGAAAGATGTGGACGCCGAGATCAAACGTCGGCGTACCGAAGTGACCAAGCTCCACGAACAACTGGAGGACTTGGAAGACTACCTCGACGTGCTCGAAGCGCGCCGCCGCTCCACCGGCCAACCGACCTTCACTCAGAAGGAGATGGAGAAACGATTCTCGTCCGCGAAGTGACGGCCAATCGCTGCTTTTTGTCGGTGGGGTGAGAACTCCGTCGAACCGACACTGCCGACGCTGGGGGCGCGAGCCACGCGAGCATCTCGGGCGCAACCAAGCGGTCAGGGGAGGATGCTCGCGCGGCTCGGTTCGCTGCGCTCGAAAGTGGGGTTCGACCGAGTCTCACCCCACCCGTGAGCCGGGCGGCGACGAGGAATTTGCCCCGTGGTTCATCGGGCCGCAATTCTAGCGCAATCTTCCGGATGGGGCGCAGTGGCCGGATTGTCGTTTGTTAGAACTGACCCCGTTCCGCGACGAACGGACGGTGGGCGCGCTGAACCGTGGCTTGAAAGCCACGGCCACCATCAACCTCTCGCTCCGCGACGCCAATGGTGGCCCGGCACGATGTGAGCAACGACAAGTGCTCAAGCGATGGGCTATTGTCGAACGCACGTCTTCCATCACGAGTCTGGCAGTTGCAATACGACGGCGTTAGCTTTTGCTGCGCATGCCACACGAACAGAACCCGGCGACGCTCGCGGAATCTTCAACGCCGCGAGGTTTGGCTGGCTGGATCGAACACCTCGAAGCCGCCTTTCTTAAACAAGCGAAATACCATGAGGATGGGAAGATGCTGTTTCAAAGAATGCGCGAAGATGCAATGAACTTTTCTACATGGTGTTGGGA
Organism: Akkermansia sp.; assembly: GCA_043757045.1. Lineage (GTDB taxonomy): Bacteria > Verrucomicrobiota > Verrucomicrobiia > Limisphaerales > SIBH01 > JANNGC01. Next base: position 20,681 of record JAYVQC010000154.1, read on the forward strand.
AAAGCCGCGCCGTTCTGTAATTGAGCAATTCGCAGGCGATTTGCCAAAGGAAGTCACTTACTGGGAGGCACTGAAAGAACGACTGCTAATCGTTTGGGCGGACGAAAAGTTCTGGCGAATTATCCGCAATGGTTTGAAGCACCCGCCGCCGGTTCCGCACACGATCGACGACTACATCTATTCTTGGCTTTTGCAGAAATATCATCTCGCAATCCAAATTCCCGCATCCGTTTGGTGCGAAATGGCCTGCCAGCCAGTTGAACGCTCGTATCTCTTTGACCTTTTAGTCCTCTCGGCACCGAAATTTTTCTGGGTTCAGTCTCGTGACCCGGAGAACGATCTTCCGGCCAAATGGCGCACTGAACTTTCCCCTGAAAAACTCGGCTCCCTGCTGAATAAATACGTTCAAAACCCGGTGCAGGATTGGAGACCATCGCTGGTGTTGGAGGAATTTCCGACAGAAGTTATGGAATGGCTTCGGTTTGCCGTCAATCGGTTCGCCGACGACATCGCGTATGTCATTCAGCATCCAGGCCGTTTCGACGCTCGACGAGCGCCGCCAGTGCCCCACCGCACGCGAGGATTGGGCGAAGTCAAAGCCATCGAAGACATGGTTGACAGATTGCGATGCGACGGCCAGATGAGCGATGGCGCGCTTGCAAAACAAACTATGGGGCGCATCACCGCAGCCGGTCGAAAACTCGCTCGTGAGGCTAGACTGCTGGCTCTGCATAGGGATGGCCTTCCGGTAAAATTCCACAAGAGCCGAGCCGAAAAAATACGCCAATAAGCAGCGCGTAGCTTCATGGCATAATGACGCTGTGCCACGCCCGCCACAAACTTCGGGCATGCAAAAGGAAGCCGTGTTCTTCGGCAGTTCAAGCGCGACGAACGACCGAAAAGACCAGAACGAGGAACAGCTTGTCTTTCGTTTCTTGGAAAACTGCGAAAGCTTGAAGCATCGGTCACAGGCCAATCGGTGCCGAAGGTTTCGCCATGTCGAACTACGGCCGTTGGCTAAGGCTTGTCAGAGAATCTGAAGCCGATAGTCTCGACGGCGTGAAAGCCACCCGCCGTTACTCAGTGCCATCAATAATTTTGGGCGGCTTTGTTTCGCTCTCAGGATTTTTCTTCGGTTGTGCGTCACGCAGTCCTCAACCTCAACCTCGACCTCAACCTCAACCAGTTCGTGTTGAAAACCCCGTAGAGCCGATCAGATATGCCCCACCTGAACTTCGTGATCAAACCGACTTTCTGGTCATCAAATCGGCAAGCCTGATAGCGGGAAAGATTTCTACTGATGATCGGCGAGTTTCGCTTGGGTCAGTCTCGTTTGGTCCGGGTGACGAAGTTCGTTGGCGCGGCAACAAGCTTTCCTTTGTGCAGAAGTATCAAGGTGGCTATCGGTTCTACGACCATGTTTCTAGGAATGACCTGCGGATGTCGACAGATGTTGACCGGGATGACAGAAACGTAGCTGTTCTGGTTGAAACCACAGGTAGCATCGGAAAAATTATTTTTGTCGGTAACACACAGAACGGCACAGGCAGGTCGTTCGCTGAACGACTCAACCGCATCACCGTTCCTGAAAACTTCATCGGGCTGCTTGCCAAATCGAAATACGTCGATGGTAACGCGGTTCAATTGAGTGGTTTTGAATATTGTGGTTCGTTGCGACTCCTCGAACGTGGCTGTTTGTTGAACGACCGTCCGGCGACGGTGAGACCGGTGACTTACAAGGATGGGACGAAGAGCCTGGTCGTCGCGAATGGCGAACATGACTTGTTCGTATCACCGAATGGAGTTTGGTTTATCCAAAAAACAAAAGACCCGGGCATCTCGTTCGCTGGTACTGAGCTAACACTGGAGAGCTTCTACCTGAAACTTCGTGAGAACATCACCGAGTCGGTTTCAGCAAAACCGGAAACTGCTTCACCACGTCCCACCGCCAGCGGCACGGGTTTCTTCATCACCGACGACGGCTATTTGATCACGAATGACCATGTGGTCAAAGATTCCGCGCAAGTGCGGTTGGTCACGAGCGCGGGAATCATCGCCGCCAAAGTGGTGAAGGTGGATGCGGCCAATGACCTCGCGTTGCTCAAGGCGGAGGGGCGGTTCGCGGCGTTGCCGGTGGTGGCGAGTCGCGCGATGCGGCTGG
>JAYVQC010000155.1:0-22605 GCA_043757045.1 Akkermansia sp.
TTTTCATCGCCTGAACAGCGCTGCCGCGAATGAAAGCCGCCAAAACAGCCCGTCAAATCAAGGGATTTGTGCGTCTTTCTTTTTCAAACAGGCTCTTAAACGAATGGGCGACCGTTGATGTGGCCGGCTCACCTACGACAATCACAAGTGCTGTTGCGTTGGATGCATCCGTTCAATTGCGTGGTCTAGGGCAAATTAGATTTCCTCTGACTAGCACAACCCAAAATCCACCCCTTCTCCAGCCCCGGGCCCAGTGGACCTCCGAGCAGCACTGCTTGGTGACCGCGCCCACGCTGGTTGCGGCGACTTTGTTGATGGTGACTTTGCAAAATGACGCTGGTGTGCCAATCGACCGTTTCAGTCTCAGTTATGATCTGGCGGTAACAAACCAAGCGACAGAGAGCATTCCAGGGCATCTCGTTTACTTCAGCTTGACTGGGGAAACCAACAGTTGGGTCCGAATTCCGTCGCTGTCGGAAGATGCCTCCGTTGGACACAAGACGGTCGCATTGAATCTTGACGCTGCCCCGTGGCTTCCGGGGGATCGCCTTTACATTCTTTGGGCTGACGACAATGCGCTCAACCCGGACACCATTCTGCTGATCGACAACTTTGCCATCTCGGAAGTCAGTTCTCCTGGACAGCCGCCCACGCTCATCTTGCAGCCGCAGTCGCAAGCGGTCGAAGCATCCAATACCGCAGTTCTTACTGCCGCTGTCGTCGGAACATTTCCGCTCCGACACCAATGGCGGTTCCTGGGAACAAACATTCCTGCGGCCACTAACGCCGCGTTGGTCGTATCGAACGTGCAGAGCGCCAACGAAGGTCCGTACGATGTGGTGGTGACTAACAACTTCGGGGCGGTCACCAGCGTTGTTGCGACGCTATCGCTCGTCTATTCTCTCGTCTTGAATACGGATGGTGGGGGTGCTGTGGTTGCCAACCCATCTGGTCCCAGCTACGCGCTTGGAACCCAAGTCACGCTCACAGCCGTTCCGAACTCCGGTTTGTCATTCGCCTATTGGTCAGGTGCTGCCAGCGGCACAAACAACCCGCTCCTCATTGAAATCGGCGGTGGCACCAACGTCATGGCGCATTTCGGGTCCGCGCAGGTTTCCGTTGCCATCGTTGGGGCTGGGTCCGTGAGCAGAACTCCCAATCAGGCGGCGTACGGAATTGGTGAAACCGTCACTCTCACAGCGACTCTAGGGCGTTGGCACTTCTTCGATCACTGGGGCGATAACGTCACAACGAATCCGCGCGTCATCACGATTGCAGCGACCAACAATTACACCGCCATCTTCTCGCCCACGACTCAGCTTGAGACGCTGACCTTCAGCAACGTGACGCGAACCGCGCCAGTCGGGATGCCCGCGCTTTTCGTAGATGGCCAGTTCATCGTGAACGGCACGGCGACGCGGCTGAGTTCGGCGCAGGTTTCGATGCTCACTACTTTTACGAACGGTTCCATTTTCTTCACGCTGGACGGGACGGCCCCGTCGTTCATATCCACTTTGTATGTCGGCCCGTTTGCTCTGGGATATTCCGCCGCCGTGCGGGCCATTGCCTACAACGCAAGCTTTGCCAGTTCGTGGGAAGCGGACCCTGTCATGGTGATCGTTGAACCAACCTACATCGTGGACGCCACCACGCCGGGCGGTGGCAGCATCGCCACTTCTCCGGCGTTCAGCAGTTACACGAACGGCGCGCTCGTGACGCTGACGGCCACGTCGCTGCCGGGCTGGACATTCCTGCGATGGCTCGGCGATGCCAGCGGGACGAATCCATCGAACACGGTGCGCGTGACGCGGGACATGTGCATGCAGGCACTGTTTGGCACGGGCCTCGGCACGACCGTCGCCGGGAACGGTTCGGTGCTCGTTGATCCCGTCGCGCCGTTGTATCCGTACGGGACCGTGGTGCGGCTCACGGGATTGCCGCAGGCAGGAAGCCTTTTCGCCGCGTGGGGCAACGCCGCGAGCAGCACGAACAACCCGCTGATCTTCCCGGTGACGAACGCGAACCCCACGGTGTCGTCCGTCTTCGGCGCGTTGAGCGCCGGGCAGGCCGCGCTCGCCGTGGTGGTGAACGGACAGGGACGCGTGACGGTGAATCCGCGTGGCAACCGCTTCAACACCAGCCAAACCGTGACGCTCACCGCCACGCCGGACGCAGACCAGAGCTTTCTCGGCTGGAGCGGCGATGCGAGCGGTTTAGGAACGAACCTCGTGGTGGTGATGAATCAGAGCAAAGTGATCGCCGCCAGCTTCACGAGCAACCCGCGCTTCACGCTCGGTCCGTGCCGCGGCGGGCTGCGGGAAGGCGGTTATCAATTCACGCTCACCGGCAACCTCGGCGCGCACTACCAAATTGACAGCGCGACCACGCTGCCAAACTGGACGCCGCTGGTGACGATCACGAACGCCTTCGGCACGGTGCAGTTCACGGATGCCTCCGCGACGAACGGGGTGCAGCGGTTTTACCGGGCGCGCATCCTGCCGTGATTGGCTCCACAGGAAAGGGCGTGGCACGCGTGGGGCAAGAATCGTTTTTGCAACGCTCTGGCGGAGCGGGACGCGAGACTGGAAAGTCTCGTAACCTGCCGGCTCGAAAGCCGGCGTTACGACGGCCCTTTACAAATTTTTGCTCGCCAGCATCCGGCGGATGGCGCGGATGCGTTCGCGGACGAGCTTCTCGAAAGTGAAATCCGCCGCGCGCGCGATGCCCCCGGCCCGCAGGCGCACGCGCAAGGTTTCATCTGATACGAGGCTGTTGAGCGCGTCGCGCACCGCCGTGCGATCCGCGAAGTCCACGACCACGGCCTGCTCGCGCGTGACTTCGCGCATGATGGGGATGTCGTTCACCACGCAGGGCGTGCCGCAGGCCATCGCCTCGATCACGCAGCGGCCAAAAGTCTCCTCGCGGCTCGCCAGACAAAACACCGCCGCCTGCCGGTAGAGCGGCGCGAGCCACGCGTCCTCGATCCAGCCGAGGAATTTCACGTCCTGTTCCACGCCGAGCGTCGTCGCCTGCGCGCGCGCCTCGGCGAGGCCGTTGTCCCAGTCCGCGCCGACCATGACGAGCGGGTGCGCGGCGCGCAGTTCGGGCGGCAGTTGCGCGTAGCCCGCGATGAGCAGGTCGGCCTGTTTGTAGGGATAAAAATTGGAGGTCCAGAGAAAGTAGCCGGGACGGATGCCAAATTGCTTTTCCACCCGCGCCGCTTCGTCGGGCGCGGCGGCGGGATGAAACTGTTCGTGCTGCAATCCCTCGTAGCTCTGCACGACACGGCCCGCGAGTTCCGGGCAGACGGAAAAAATCTGTTCGATGGCGAAGCGCGAGTTGGTCAGCGCGAGATCGGCCTTCGGCCAACTGAACTTCGTGGTCCAGCCGCGATAGAGCCGCCGCCCAAAGCTCAGGTTGTTGCGCGGGTCGAGATGTTGCAGCGAGAGAATGTGCATGGCCGTGGGCAGCGTCTTGCGCGCGGGCACGAAGCCGACCGTGAGCAGCGCGTCCGCGCCGCGCTCGCGCGCCAGGGCCGGGACGCGGAAATGATCGGCGAAGAGGCGGCGGTTGATCTGATCGTTGGCCGGGAAGTCGCGGTTCACTTCCACGCGCGCGTCTTGGACTGCCCATTCCTGATCCGGCCCCGCGAAGATCAGCCACTGGATTTCGGGAAACAGCTTCAGTCCGCGCGCCACGAACTCATGGAAGAGCGTGGTCAGGCCCGTCTTGCGGCGTGGATTCTCGCAGAGGATGGAGAGGGCCAGTTTCACAATTGCGGAATGACGAATGACGAATGACGAATGACGGATGAAGTTTGAAATCTCCACACGGTGCTCTGGGGTTCGGGCTGGGCGTTTCTTTCGGATTTCGTCATTTGGATTTTGGACTTCTCCATCAGAATTTCCGGGACAGGTGGAAAGGTGACAAGCAATTATCCGCCGCGCCCAATGAAGCCGCTGTCACTGACTTACTCGCTCGCCGACCAGGATTTCGCGCGCACCAAATCGATTGGCATCTTCAACGTCTCGCTGCAACTGGGCCGGGCGCTGGCGGAGGAGCCGCGCCTGGCGCAGTTCACCGTGCTGGCCAACCACACGCTCCAGCGCGTGCTCGCCCTCCCGCCCCGTGCCGAGGTGGTGATGTGCGAGAGCGCCATCGGCGGGCGCGTTGAGCGCATCCTGTGGGATCAATGGCAGGTCTATTCCGCCGCGCAGCGCGCCGCGCGCGACTGGCTGCTGTTGCCCAAGGGCTTCGCCTCCTTCCTGCGCCGTCCGCCGGCCCGCCTCGCCGTGTACGTGCATGACATGATGCACGACGTGTACGCCTCGGAATATCCCGGTCAGGTGCCGGCCATTGAGAACCAGTATTTTCGCCGCTCCATGCTCGCGACGATTCGCGACGCGGAACTGATTTTCACCAACACCGAGTTCACCGCGCACGAAGTCCGCCGCGTGGCGCGCAAACACGCGCTGCCCGAGCCGCGCGTCTGCTGCGCCGGCATCGGCTTCGAGCGCCCGCCGCAATTGGACGTGCCGCGTGAGAACCGCATCGTGGCCCTGACCGCCCGCTGGCCACACAAGCGCAGCGATCTGGCCGTGGCCTGGCTGCGCCGCTGGCAGGATGAAACAGGCTTCGAGGGAGACATCGATCTGATCGGCGGCCTGCCGCCGGGCGCGCGCTGCCCGGCGCGCGTCGGCTGGCTACACTCGGAGCGGTTGGCGGAAGGGGCCTACCGCGAACTGCTGCACCAGGCGCGCGTGGTGGTCTATTTCTCCGACCACGAAGGTTTCGGAATGCCGCCGGTGGAAGCGCTGCTCTCCGGATCGTGTCCGGTGTTTTCCTCGCTGCCGCCCACGCTCGAGGCGATGGGGGAGGCTGGGCTGCCGTTCTCGAACACGGATTACGAATCATTCAAGCACGCGATGAAGCGCGCGCTGGGCGTGACGCCGGAAACCATTTCCGGCTGGGCGGAGAAACTCCTCGCGCGGCACCAATGGTCGCAGGTCGCGGAGCGCGTGGTGACGGCGATGAGTGAAGCGCGCGGGAAGTGAACCACCTACTCCTGCTCCATCACCTTCACCTTGCCCGCCAGCTTGTCGGAGACTTTCTTCAAGTCCGCTTCGACCATCAGCTTCACGAGTTCGGTGAACTTCGTCTTCGGTTCCCAGCCGAGCTTCTGCTTCGCCTTGCTGTAATCGCCGATGAGCAAATCCACTTCTGCCGGGCGCGTGTAGCGTTCGTCGAAGTCCACGTAGTCTTCCCACTTCAAGCCCACGCAGGTGAAGGCGTGCTCCAGAAACTCGCGCACGGAATGCGTCTCGTTCGTCGCGATCACGTAATCATCCGGCTCCGGCTGTTGCAGCATCAGCCACATGGCCTCGACGTATTCCTTCGCGTAGCCCCAGTCGCGCTTCGCGTCGAGGTTGCCGAGGTAAAGTTTCTTCTGGAGACCGGTTTTGATGTTGGCGACGGCGCGCGTGATTTTGCGGGTCACGAAGGTTTCTCCGCGGCGCGGTGATTCGTGATTGAAAAGAATGCCGCTGCTCGCGTGCATCCCATAGCTCTCGCGATAATTCACCGTGATCCAGTGCGAGAACACTTTCGCGCAACCATACGGCGAGCGCGGATAAAATGGCGTGTTCTCCCGCTGCGGCACTTCCTGCACGAGGCCGAACATCTCGCTCGACGACGCCTGATAAAACCGCGCCTTCACGCCCGTCTCGCGAATCGCCTCCAGCAACCGCACCGTGCCCGTGGCCGTGATGTCCGCCGTGTATTCCGCCGCGTCGAAGCTCACGCGCACATGGCTCTGCGCGGCGAGATTGTAGATTTCCTCCGGCGCAATTTTCCCCACAAGGCGCGACATCGCGCTGCCGTCCGACAGATCGCCGTAGTGGAGGAAGAGGCGTTTGCCGCTCTGATGCGGGTCTTGATAAATCTCTTCGAGGCGCCCCGTGTTGAACGTGCTCGCGCGGCGGATAATGCCATGCACCTCGTAACCTTTGCCCAGCAACAACTCTGCGAGATACGATCCATCCTGTCCGGTGATGCCGGTGATCAATGCCTTTTTCGCCATAGATTTCGCGCGGCACGGTGCGGAAGTTCCCCGCGCATGACAAGCCGCAATCGGGACGGATCGGATTGAAAGTGGCGGACCGAAGCGCGCGCGCCCATCCGTCCGAATGGAATGAAAAGCCGCTCCGCTCTGGCTGCGTGACGCGGCACCCACCCTCCAGCCCGGGGTGTGATTGGAAGTGGCGAGCAGGAGCGCGGGCGTCCCGCCCGCCTGAATGGAACCAGAGGCAATTTCGCCCAGACCGCGTGGGGCGGTGGAAAACCCTCGGCGCGCCCCGGCGGGCGAGACGCCCGCGCTCCTGCTGGCGTGCCCGCCACTTCGAATCACACCCTCCAGCCCGCCGCAAACTTGACCTCGCCCGGCGCGTCCATGAGGATGCGCGCGCTCATGAAACTCTTTGGTTGTCTCCTCCTCGCGGTGCTCGTCGCCAGCGACGCCTTCGCCCAGTCGCGCACGAACATCAACGGCATCGCCGTCATCGTGAACGAGGCCATCATCACGCGGCAGGAGGTCTATGATTACATCCGCCCGGCGGCCAACACGCTCCTCAGCACCATCCGCGACAACGACGCTCTCGAGCAGCGCCTGAACCAGCTCCGCGAGGCGGGGACAGAGGATTTGGTGAAACGCCAACTCATCCTCAACGATTACAAGACCGCCGGTTACAATTACCCCGAGACCATCATCCAAGACCGCATTGAGGAACGCATCAAGACGCAGTATCGCGACCGCGCGCAACTGATGCAGGACTTGCACGCGCGGCTCACGACCTACGAAAATTTCCGCACCCAGCAGCGCGAGGAAATCCTCATCGTCGCCATGCGTCAGGCCAAGCTGCCGCAGGACTTCATCATCTCGCCGCAAAAAATTCTTAACTACTACCAAGCCAACCAGACCAACTACCTCGTCGGCGAGGAGGTGCATCTCCGCATGATCGTGCTGAACAAACCTGCGACCGATACCGGCGGGGCGAAGGAACGCGCCACGGACATCCTGCGCAAGATCAACGAGGGCGCGCCGTTCGCCGAAATGGCAAAGAGCTATTCCGAAAGTTCCCAGGCCAAGAATGGCGGCGACGCGGGCTGGCATCAGCGCGACGGTCTCCGCAAGGAGCTTTCTGACACCGCTTTTGCGCTCCAGCCCGGCCAGAGAAGCGGCGTCATTGATCTCCCCGACTCGGTCTGGCTTTTGCAAGTCGAGGAACGCCGCGCCGCCCGCAGCCGCCCGCTCGCCGAAGTCCGCGACCAGATCGAGCGCGAGCTGCGCATCCGCGAGTCCGAGCGGCAGGAGGAAAAGTGGGTCAAGCGCCTGAAGGCCAAATCCTTCGTGCGCTATTACTGAGCCGCGCCCATGCTCGCCATCGCCCTCGGTGATCCCTCAGGCATCGGACCCGAAGTGGCGCTCCAAGCCCTCGCCGCCGAACTGTCCCGCGACGATGAGCGCTACCTGCTCATTGGCGATCCCGCACTGGTCCACGCACTGAACGCGCGGCTGAAACTCGGGCTGACGATTGGTGATACTCCGTCCGGAACGACACGCGTTGGAGTTCAACCTTCAGGTTGTTCCGAGGCCGGGAACACGCTGAAGCGTGAACTCCAACCCGAATTCCAACCCGCCCGTACCGCGCTCGACTGCTTGCGCCACGGCGCGCAGCTCTGCCTGCGCGGCGAAGCCAGCGCGCTCGTCACCGCCCCGGTGAACAAAGAGTCCATCATTAACTCCGGCGAAAAAAACTTCGTCGGCCAGACCGAGTTGCTCTCCGAAATGGCCGGCACCGAGCGCACGGCCATGATGCTCCTCGGCTGCGATGATCGAAACCGCTGGCTGCGCGTCGCCCTCGCCACCATTCACGTTCCCATTCGCGAAGTCGCCGCGCGCTTGCGAAAAGAAAAGATCGAACTCGCCATCGAACTCGCCGCGCAAGCCTGCCGCGATCTCGGCCTGCCGCGCGCGCGCGTCGCCGTCTGCGGGCTGAATCCCCACGCCGGCGAAGGCGGCAAAATTGGCGATGAGGAAATCACCACCATCGCGCCCGCCGTCGCGGCCATGCGCCAGCGCGGCTGCGATGTCCACGGCCCGGTCGCCGCCGACACGCTGTTCCACCAAGTCTTCCGCGGCGACTACGACGCCGTGGTCGCGATGTATCACGATCAAGGACTCGTCCCGTTGAAAATGATCGGCTTCGAGACCGGCGTGAACTGGACGCTCGGCCTCCCCTTCATCCGCACCTCGCCGGATCACGGCACCGCCTTCGACATCGCAGGCAAAGGCATCGCGAATCCGTCGAGCATGATCGCAGCGCTCCGATTGGCGAAGCAACTGGCTCGGGGAAAAAGCTCCAAACTCCAAACACCAGGCTCCAGATAAACCCAAAACTTCAACCGCCGTCCGGCGGGCGGGACGCCCGCGCTCCGAGAGCGGTAACGGCAACATGCGCTCGGTCTGAACTTCGCCCGCCCTAGAGTCCCACCTTTTTGAAGCGCGCCTTCACATGCCGGAAGTGGAACTCGGGCGAGCACAGTTTTTCCAGTTCGCCCTGCTTGAAATGTTTCGCCACCTCGGGATCGGCCTGTAACTGCTGCACGAAATCGGCGTCATCGCGGCCCGCGTGTTTCACCTCCCACGTTTTCATCGCGGCATCCTGGCAGAGTTTGTAGGCCGCCTCGCGCGTGAGTCCTTTGCGGATGAGCGCGAGCAGCACGGTCTGGGAATTCCACATGCCGAGCGAGAGGCCGAGGTTCTTCTTCATGTTCTCGGGATAGACGGCGAGGCCGTCCATCATCCGCGTGAGCAGGCCGAACATGTAATCAAGCAGCGTGCAACTGTCGGGAAAGATGATGCGCTCGACGCTACTGTGGCTGATGTCGCGCTCGTGCCAGAGCGCGACGTTTTCCAGTGACGCCATCGCGTTGCCGCGCAGCACGCGCGCGAGTCCGGTGAGGCGTTCCCAAGTGATCGGGTTGCGCTTGTGCGGCATGGCGCTGGAACCTTTCTGCCCTTTCGTGAACGGCTCCTCAGCTTCGAGCACTTCCGTGCGTTGCAAGTGGCGGAACTCCACCGCCCACCGCTCGATGCTCGCGCCGACGAGCGCCATCGCGAGTTGAAATTCCGCGTGGATGTCGCGCTGCACGACTTGCGTGGCGATTGGCGCGGGACGCAAGCCCAGTTTCTTGCACACGTACGCTTCGACGCGTGGTGAGAGATGCGCGCTTGTGCCGACCGCACCGGAAATTTTCCCCACGGACACGACCTCGCGCACGCGTTCGAGCCGTTCGAGCGCGCGGCCAAACTCGTCATACATCAGCGCGAGCTTGAATCCGAAAGTGGTCGGCTCGGCCTGGATGCCGTGGCTGCGCCCGATGCACGGCGTGAACTGATGTTCCTTCGCGCGTTTCGCGATGGCGGTGCGCGCGGTCTTCACGTCGGCGATCAAAATATCCGCGCTCTGCTGCATCTGCACGGCGTAGCAGGTGTCGCCCACGTCGCTGCTCGTGAGTCCGAAATGAAACCAGCGGCTGGCCTGGTCATTGATGACCTCGGCCACGGCGGTGGTGAAGCCGATGACGTCGTGGTTCAAAACCTTTTCCAATTCACGCTGGCGCGCGACGAGGCCGGGCAGATCGGCAAACCATTTGTCGCAGCCCGCTTTGATCTTCGCGAAGTCCTTGGCCGGCACGAGCCGTTCCTTGACCAGCGCCTCGCTGGCCAGCAGTTCAATTTGCAGCCAGAGCTTGAGCTTGTTTTCGTCCGTCCAAATCGCCCGCATCTCGGGGCGCGAATAGCGCGTAATCATGAGGGCGAAAGTACGGAGTGGATGCAGGCAGTGTCGAGTGCTTGCTGGGAAAGGAGTGCGCTGGCCAGCGCGGACACCCAAGCTGGCCCGCCACTTCACAGCACACCCCAAGCGGTGAGCGCGCTTGACTTTGCCTTCCGTCGCTTTCAAACAGCCGGCGTGTTCTCCGTTCGGGAAAGTTTTTATTCGTCATGGCGCGGGTCGCTCCGTCCCTTTGGCGTCCTGCGTGAGAATGACCTTCCGCCCGAGGCCCTGCTGCAAAACATCTGGCATCACCAGCGCCTGCTGCGCGACGAACTGAAACTCACCGATGGCCGCACCGTGCGCGTGCTGCATCCGGGCTTCTGGAATCACGGGGCGGGTCCCGACTTTCGCGACGCGGTGGTGCAGTTTGGCAGCGAGCCGCCGGTGAGCGGCGATGTGGAAATCGATCTGCAAGTGTCCGGCTGGAAAGCCCACGCGCACGACCGCAATCCGAACTTCAGGAACGTCCGGCTTCACGTTTTGTGGGAAGGCGCTGCGGGTGAGGCGTCACTACCCACGCTCGCGCTGAAATCTTTTCTCGACGCTCCGCTCGCGGAACTCGCGCTCTGGCTCACGAGCGACGCGGCGCAGAAATACCCCGAAGGGTTGCTCGGCCAGTGCTCCGGGCCGTTGCGTGATCTATCGCTCACGCAACTCGAACAGTTGCTCAACGAAGCCGCGCTCGTGCGTTTCGAGCGTAAGGCCGCCGACCTGAAAGCTCGCGCGCGGCAGTGCGGCTGGGAGCAGGCGCTCTGGGAAGGGATGCTCCGCGCGCTCGGCTACCGCCACAACGTCTGGCCCATGCAGCGGGTCGGGGAACTGCGCGGGCGCTTGTCGGTAGTGGGACCGGCGCCCTCGCCGGTCATAGTCCACCAAGCGCCCCCGCTTGGTGTTCCACTCCTCGCCACGCAAGCCCGTCTGCTCGGTATCAGCGGCTTGCTCCCGCACGACCTCACGCGCCAGCAGCGCAGCACGGACACGTATCTCCGTCAGGTCTGGGACCACTGGTGGCGCGAGCGCGACGCGTTCAGCGACTGCGCGTTGCCAAAAACTTTGTGGAAGCTGAACGGCCTGCGCCCCGCGAATCATCCGCAACGCCGCCTCGCGCTCGCGGCGCACTGGGCGGGCGACGCGAAGTTGTTTCAGCGACTGGAGCAATGGTTCACCAGCGCGCAGCCGGATCAGTCGCTCGACGAATCATTGCTGAAATGTTTGCAGCCGAATGCGGATGAATTCTGGTCACGCCACTGGACACTGCGCTCGGCTCCGATGCCGAAGCCGCAGCCCTTGCTCGGCGCGACGCGTGCCACCGATCTGGCGATCAATGTGATTCTCCCGTGGTTCTGGCTGCGCGCCCGTGAAGGTGGAAATGCCAAGCTGAACGCCGAAGCCGAGCGCCGTTACTTCGCGTGGCCTGCCGCCGAGGACAACGCGGTGCTGCGCCTCGCCCGCGACCGCCTGCTCGGTGGTCGCCGCGATGTGAAGCTCGCCAACGCCGCGCAGCAACAAGGCGTGATGCAAGTGGTGAGCGACTTCTGTCATCACTCGAACGCGCTCTGCGCCGACTGCAAGTTTCCCGAACTGGTGAAGAACTGGCGGGTCGCTTCCCTGTAGCGGCGTCTCGTCAGAGCGCCGCCAACTGATCTCTTCGACCGGCGCTCTCACGAGACGCCGCTACGAATTCACGCTGGCACTTCGGGCACCACGCGGTCGTCCGGCCGCCGATGGTTCCGCGCGCCAGCTTCGCGCCGTCGCGAGGACATTTTCCACCAACCGCCCAACGCTCGTGATAAAACCAGCCGCGTGGCGGGTCGTTGAAATTGTGACTGACGTGTTTCATCGCGCCTGCGCAGACGAAACGGATTTCCTTCCACAGCGCGGCGAGTTGCGCGGCAGAAATGCCTTCGCCCGTGCGCTGGGGACTGAGCTTCGCGCGCCAGAGAATCTCATCCGCCATCCAGTTGCCCACGCCTGGAAAATGATCCTGCACGAGCAGCAGCGCCTTGAGCGGCAGACGACGGCGGCGCGTCAGCACGCCGCGCAAGATGTCGCGGGTGAACGCCTCGGAGGTGAGCGGCGGCGCAATCTTCGACCACCACGGCGGCTCGCCCGGGCCCTGAAACAAGAGCACGCGCCCGAACATGCGCGGGTCGCTGAACACCAGCGCCAGCTTTCGTTGACGCAGTACGAGATGGTCATGTTTCCCCGCCGTGAAGTCCGCTGGCTCGGTGCGCAACTTGCCGGTCATGCCGAGATGAACAGCCAGCCACGCGCCGCGTGAGAAACGAAACGCCATCTGCTTCCCGCGCGCTTCCGAGGCGAGCAGTTTCGCGCCGGTCAGTTCACGTTGGAGCGCAACGATGTCCACACCGCGAAAGAGGCGCTTCTCCGCGTGCAGTTCCACGGCGAGGACTTTCGCGCCCACGCCCCCGTCCCATTGCTTGCGGTAGTATTCGACTTCAGCCAGTTCCGGCATGGGCGGAAACTAAAGACGTCATGACGCACATGGCAACAAGCGGAAGGAGAAACCGCTCAAAAACGCTGACGCACGCCAATCACAATTCCAATCAGCGCTGACCAGCGTCCATCCGCGGGTCACAATTCGATTTTGTGGCGGGAGCAAATCCGCTTCACTGCCGTCCAAACTCTTATGAAACGGATTTTCTTTCTCGTCGCCGCCGGAGTGCTCGCTGCGTCCGCCGCCCACGCCCGCGTCAAAATGGTCGCGCTGCCGGATCGCGCGCGCGTCGTCGTGTCGCTCAACAATCCCGACGCCACGCTGGTCGAAGAGGAGCGCGTCATCATGCTCCAGAAGGGCGTCAACAAGGTGGATTTCGCGTGGCGCGGCGTGAGCATTGACGGCAGCAGCATCCAGGTGCGCGCACTCACGCATCCGAACGACGTGAAGGTGCTCAACACCAGCTATCCGCCGAACGAGAACGCGCTCATCTGGGAAATTTCCAGCCCTGCGGCGCAGGAGGAGCGCGTGCGGATTTCGTATCTGCTCTCCGGGCTTTCGCGCGAGGTCACGTATCGCGCGGTGGCGGAGCCGAACGAGAAATCCATGACGTTGCGCAACTATCTTCGCCTGCATAACAACTCCGGCGAAGACCTGACCGATGCGGAGGTGAGCGTGGGCTACGGCAGCAATTTCAAGAAGACCATCGCGCACGAGGAAGTTTTGGAAATGCTTTCGGAGCGCGTGGCGGATTTGCCCGTGAAGAAAGTGCTGAGTTGGGACGCTGCGACTCAGCCGTGGGATCCCGAGTATCAGAACAACACTGTGGGCATCCCGCTCAACTACATCATTACGAACAACGCCTCGGCGAAACTCGGCACGCACACCATGCTGCCGGGCAAGGTCCGCATCTTTATCAAGACCAAGGAACAGCCGGCGGGCGCGGGCGAGCAGGCGGGCGAAGGCGTAGCGTTCACCGGCGAGGATTGGGCGAAGCTCACGCCGGTGGACCGCGAGATGAACCTCTACATCGGCCAGAGCCGCGACGTGAAGGTCACGCAGCGCAAGACCAAAGAGGAGAAGACGAACATCCGCCGCAACAACTCGAACACCATCGTGCTGAACGACGTGGACGAGATTTACAAAATTGAGATCGAGAATTTCAAAAAGGAGCCGGTGAACCTGACGCTCGTCGAACACATCCCCGGCTATTGGAAGATGGTGGAGAACAGCCACGGCGCGCAGTTCAAGAAGAAGGACGCCTTCACCTTCGAGTACAACCTGGTGCTCCCCGCCGAATCCACCGGCGAGAAGAAGATGACGGTCACGTTCAACATCAACCGAGTGAACGTGCAGGGGAATGAGCCGTCTTCGTTCTGAACGCATCTCCCATTTCAACGACACAGCGTTATGAAACATTTCTTCCCCTTGGTGAGTGAGAAAGTGGGTCAGTGGGTCAGTGGGATTTGCCACCACCTGCGCCCTCTCACTTACCCACTCACCCACTCACCCACTCACCACTTCGCCCTGGCGGCCCTGTGCTTCCTCACCGCCGCCGCCGCCCACGCCCGCATCAACGTCGTCACGCTGCCCGACCGCGACACGGTGCAACTTACCATCTACAACTCCGCCGACCTGACGCTGGTGAAGGAGACGCGGCATCTCACGTTTAAGAGGGGCATCAACAAGCTGGAGTTCTCGTGGGCGAACACACTCATCGATCCGACGTCCGTGGAGTTCCGTCCGCTGACGCATGTGGGCGAAGTGGAATTGCAGGACACGAGCTTTCCGCCGCGCGTCGCGAACACGCTGGAGTGGAGAATCAATTCGGAGTTCGCCGGTGAAGTGGTGGTGGAGATTCGATACTTCACGAGCGGCATTTCGTGGAGCGCGGACTACGTGTGCGAGGCGAACAAGAACGAGACGACGATGGATTTCTCCGGCGCGGTGCGCGTGACGAACAACAGCGGTGAGGACTACGAGAACGCGCAGGTGCGTCTGGTCGTGGGGGTCATCCGACTCGTCCAGGAAATCGCCGATCTCGCGCGCGCGGGCAAGCCGGGCATGCCGACGACGCGGGCGCTGGCGGCGACCGCTGTTCCCGCCGCGCCAGCCATGCTCGCCTTTGGCGCCATGATGGAAGCGGACAGGTCGGCGATGATGCGGCCGAAGGAAATTCAGAAGGAAGGTCTCTCCGAGTATTTCATGTACACGGTCGAGGGGCGCGACACGATTCCCAACGGCTGGGCCAAGCGCCTGCCGTCCTTCAAAACGGACGGCGTGCCGCTGACCAGCTACTACAAGTTCGAGGCTGAGCGCTTCGGCGACCAGGTCATGCGCTACTACCAGTTCACCAACTCCGTCGCGAACAAGCTGGGCAAGGAACCGCTGCCCGACGGCGCGGTGAAGGCGTTTCGCTTCACCACGGACGACAAGCTCTACGCCTTCGTGGGCCGCACTTCGGTGAAATACATTCCCATTGATGAATTCGTGGAACTGGAACTCGGCAACGATCTCGAAGTGGCCGTGAAGCCCGTGCTCATGGACTGGCAGAAGTCGGAGGTGAGCTTTGACCAGAACGGCAACGTGGCGGGCTGGACGACGAAGGAAACCTGGGAGATCGAAGTGCAGAACTCGAAGGAGATTCCCGTGACGCTCGACATCCGCCGCAACTTCGCCGGCGACTGGACGCTGACCACGACGCAGAAATACGAGAACGTGGACAAGACGAAGGTGAAGTTTGTCCTGCCGCTGGCCTCGCGCGCGAAGCACAAATTCACCTACGAACTCGTGACCAAACATGGAACCAATGCCACACGCTAAAACCGTGAGTGAGAAAGTGGGTAAGTGCGTGAGTGGGAGATTGACCCTTCCCGCCATTCTCACTCACCCACTGACCCACTCACTCACTTACCGGCTGGCGATTTTCGCGTTAATTCTGTTGAGCGCGCTGGCCGCCCACGCCCGCATCAACGTCGTCACTTTGCCGGACCGGGACACGGTGCAGCTCACGATTTACAACTCGGTCGATCTAACGCTGGTCAAGGAGACGCGGCATCTCACGTTCAAGAAGGGCATCAACAAGCTCGAGTTCTCGTGGGCCAACACGCTGATCGATCCGACGTCCGTGGAGTTCAAGGCGCTGACGCACGGGGATGAAGTCGAGCTGATGGACACGAGCTTCCCACCCCGCGTCGCGAACACGCTGGAGTGGAGAATCAATTCCGAGTTCGCGGGCGAAGTCGTGGTGGAGATTCGATATTTCACCAGCGGCATTTCTTGGAACGCGGACTACGTGTGCGAGGCGAACAAGAACGAAACGGCGATGGATTTCTCCGGTGCGGTGTGCGTGACGAACAAGAGCGGCGAAGATTACGAGAACGCGCAAGTGCGGCTCGTGGTGGGTGTGGTGCGACTGGTCGAGGAAGTAGTGGCGCTGGCGCGGCGGCAGGCCGGCGACAAGAAGGACGCCTCCACCAGTGAAGTGTTGTCCAAAGCCATGGCGGTCGATGCGGTGCGTTTCTCCCGGATGCGTGGCGGCGCGATGGATGCGCTCGACCGCGCCAAGGAAATCACCAAGGAAAGTCTCTCCGAGTATTTCATCTTCACCGTCGAGGGCCGCGACACGATTCCCAACGGCTGGGCGAAGCGCCTGCCGTCGTTCAAGACCGACGCCGTGCCGCTGGTCAGTTATTATAAGTTCGAGAAGGAACGCTTCGGCGACCGCGTGATGCGCTACTACCAGTTCACCAATTCCGTCGCCAACAAGCTGGGCAAGGAACCGCTGCCGGACGGTGCGGTGAAGGCGTTCCGTTTCACGAGCGATGACCGGCTCTACGCCTTCGTCGGGCGCACGGCGGTGAAATACATTCCGATCAACGAGTTCGTGGAACTGGAACTGGGCCACGACCTCGAGGTCTCTGTGAAACCCGTGCTCATGGACTGGCAGAAAACGGACACCGCGTTCAGCAACAACGGCAATGTGCGCGGCTGGACGACGAAAGAGACGTGGGAGATCGAGGTGCAGAACTCGAAGGACATCCCAGTGGTCGTGGACATCCGCCGCAATTTCCCCGGCGACTGGACGCTGACCACGACCCAGAAATACGAGAACGTGGACAAGGCGAAAGTGAAGTTCATCCTGCCGCTCGCCGCGCGCGGGAAGCAGAAGTTCACCTACGAACTGGTCACGCGGCATGGGACAAACGCGCAGCGGTAGGACAGGCTTCCAGCCTGTCTAAACCAACATCTGTTTTTTCTGACATGTGGGAGATGACACACGCTGTTCCCCTCACCCCGGCCCTCTCCCCAGAGGAGAGGGAGAACCGCATCCAGTCCTCGTCCATCAGGACGCGCTCGTCGTCACCCAACGCGGGCTGCCTTTCTCCCTCTCCCCGAGGGAGAGGGCCGGGGTGAGGGGAACAGCGGCTGAAAATGTCCGGGGCATTCGCAAACGTGAGCCATTCATTTTGAGATGGTGTGGACAGGCTGGAAGCCCGTCCTACGGATTTGCGGATTGCCCCTCGCCCGCTCGTCTCGCAGAGTCGTGGCACATTGCTGAAATGAAAATTGCCATCATCGGTCTCGGTTACGTCGGTCTGCCGCTCGCTTTGCAGTTCGCCAAGAACGGCGTGGCGGTGATCGGTCTCGATATTGATGCGGAGAAAGTCGCGGCGCTCAATGACGGCGAAAGCTACATCAAGCACATCGCGGCGAAGGACGTGGCGCAGGCGGTGAAGTCCAAACGCTTCGCGGCCTCAGCAGATTTCGCCCGGGTGAGCGACGTTCACGCGGTGATCATCTGCGTGCCCACGCCGTTGAACAAAAATCGCGAGCCGGACATTTCCTACATCCTCAAGACCGGCGAGGCCATTGCGCCGCATCTCGCCCGCGGCACGGTGGTGATTCTCGAATCCACCACGTATCCGGGCACGACGGACGAAGATTTGCTCGGTGCGCTCGAGAAGGGATCGAAGCTCAAGGCGGGCAAGGATTTTCATCTCGCGTTCTCGCCCGAGCGCGAAGACCCCGGCAACCCCAGCAGCCGCGTGGCGCACATTCCGAAAGTCATCGGCGGTCTGACGCCCACCTGTCTGGCGAAGGCGATGGCGGTGTACAAACACGCGGTGGAAAACCTCGTGCCGGTGTCCTCCTGTCGCGCGGCGGAATCCACCAAGCTGCTCGAGAACATTTTCCGCGCCGTCAACATCGCGCTCGTGAACGAACTCAAGGTCGTCTATGCCGCGATGGGCATTGACGTGTGGGAAGTGATCGAGGCCGCGAAGACGAAGCCGTTCGGGTTCATGCCGTTCTATCCGGGGCCGGGCCTGGGCGGACATTGCATCCCGATTGATCCGTTTTACCTGACGTGGAAGAGCCGCGAGTTCGGGCAGAGCACGAAGTTTATCGAACTGGCGGGCGAGGTGAACACGGCCATGCCGAAGTATGTTGTCTCGCGCGTGGCCGACGCGTTGAACGACCGCAGCCGCGCGCTCAAGGGCAGCCGCGTGCTGCTGCTCGGCCTCGCCTACAAGGCGAACGTGGACGACATGCGCGAGTCGCCGACGTTCGTGCTCATGGATTTGCTGACGACGGCGGGCGCAAAGGTGGCGTATCACGACCCGCACATTCCCGTCATCCGCCCGACGCGCGAGCACCAGCAGTGGACCGGTCAGAAGTCCGTGAAATGGGACCGCAAGACGATGGCGGGCTACGACCTCGTGCTGATTTCCACGGCGCACGCGGATGTGAATTACGCGCAGCTCGCGCAATGGGCGCCGCTCATCGTGGACACGCGCAACGCGATGGCCAAGGTGAAGACGAAGGCGGGGCAGGTGTGGAAGGCGTGAGGGCAGCCGCATAAGCCTCCGATCCTCATGGCGAAAGTCACGCTCATCATTGTCGGGGTTTTGGTTGTCGGCATTCTTCTGTTTGCCTCGCCGTTTGTGTACCTCGGACTCAGGAGCGCCAGCCAACAACGCGCGTTAAAAAACCGCACAGACTTTCCGCAAATCGCAGGAGCTTGTGTCGCTCTTGCCCGCGCCAACACAAACACAGGCTTTATTTACCCAAATAATCCTGTTGTCCCTCCGTTGCTGCGCGCTCTCGCACCGCAGTACATCACCGCCAGGTCGAATTGTGTGACAATGGAATTTCACGGAGGCTTTGATCATTACGGCTATCGCGTTCGCCAGTCCGAAACCAACTCCAACCTATGGACTATTTCTTGGTACACAGAACAGGGTGAGCGGTTACTAAAGACGATTCAAAATGACTGACTCCTCCGCTATCTGGCTCGTCGCCCACACGCGTCCGCGTTGCGAGAAGAAGGTGGTGCGCTATTGCAAAGACATGGGGGTGTCCGTGTACCAGGCCCTCCGGACTTCGGCGCGATTGACCCCGCCTGCCTCGGGCGATACCGTCCCAGCGTGAACGCCGTTGAATTTACCACCGAGTTAAGCGGCTCGGGCCAGTTGCAGATTCCTTCCGCCGCTGCCGCCCAGTTGCCCAAGACCGGCCGCGCCCGCGTCATTGTGCTGACGGACGCGGACGCGGATGAAACCGCGTGGCGCGCGGCGGCCTACGGACAGTTCCTGCGTGACGATTCACCAGAAGACGCCATCTACGACTCGCTGCGCTGATATGTTCGGCGAGGTTTTCATCTGTCTCTTTCCCTTTACGTCCGGGGCCGTCGGCAAGGTGCGCCCGGCGCTCGTCCTTTTTGATCTGGCACAGGACGCCATCATCTGCCGCGTGACCTCGGTGCTACGAACCGGCCCGCTGGATGTCGCGCTGAAAGCCTGGCAGGCCGCCGGTCTGCTCAAGCCTTTCGTCGCCTGTCTGGACCGGATCGTGACGGCGGAAAAGACGGTGTTCTTGCGGCGTCTGGGCGTGCTCAGCGCCTCGGACATGCAGGCAGTGCGGAACACTTGGAACCAGCGGATGCGCTTGTGACCGTGCCGACGGAACCTCTCGCGGGCGGGCCGCAAAATTCTTCCCTCATCTGGCTCGTCGCTCACACGCGCCCGCGTTGCGAGAAGAAGGTGGTGCGGTATTGCGAAGACCTCGGCGTGGTCACGACGCTGCCCATCTATCGCTCGGTGAAAAAGTATCGCGGCAAGACGGTGACGTTCGAGAAGCCGCTCTTTCCCGGCTACGTGTTCCTCCAGACCACGCGCGAGCTGCGCGGGAAAATTCGGCAAAGCGATTACGTGGCGAACCTGCTCGAAGTCCACGACCAGGCGGAGTTCGAGCGGCAGTTGCGCGACATCCTGCACGCGCTGGAGACGGGTCTGGAAATCCAGCTCGCGCCCGAGATCGGCCAGGGCACGCGCGTGAAGATCAAACACGGCGCGCTCGCGGGCATCGAGGGCTGGGTCGAGAAGCGCCACGGTTTCGACACGGTGCTGCTGCGGCTGGACTTCATCGGCCAGGCAGCGGCGGTGAAGATGAACGCGGGGGATTTGGAAGTGATTTAAGCCGGAACTGCGAAGTCGTGGCGGCGTAGCCGCCGGGGTAGCACAGGCAACCTGCCTGTGCCGCGCGGCTACCAGCCGCGCGGAACGGAGGAGGACGAAAGAAAGTTTTGCTGCGCCCTTTCCAATCCGCGCTACCACCCTTCCGCCCGGCTGGTAGCCGGGCGGGACGGGCTGGTAGCCCGTTCCACCCGTTCCGACTTCGGAGTTCGGGTTAAGAACGGCGGGGGAGGCGGCCAATCCGAGGTGGGGCAGCCGTCTCGCCGGCCCCACTTTGGGATCATCGGCTAATCCCCGCGCAACGCGCGCCATTCGTTCGTGCGGATTTCTCCGGTGAAGTCCGTGGTGTAATGGCCGGTGATGGCGTCCCCGTTGAACTTGCCCCAGTACCAGTTGGTGCTCATCTCGCCGGTGGAACGCTCGCGCTCGGTCTGAAAGGTCACGTCGCTATCCTTGTAGTGCGCGTGCTTGATCTCCTGATCGGTGCGACCGGAGTTCAATTTGCCGGAGAGCCGGTCGCCTTCCTCACGCTTGAGCGTGAGCGTGACTTCACCGGAGCCGCCACCGCCGCGCGGACCGCCACCACCGGGGCGCCGCGCCGCACCCTGGCCACCGCCGGGCGCGTTCGTGCCGAAATTGAAACGCCATTTCCAAATGCCCTCGATGTCCGCGAAACGCGCGGCGGTCCAGTCGTAGCTCTGCTCCGCGCCCGTCCATTTGGAAATGATTTTTCCGGTGATTTGATCCCCGCGCAGCGTGCCACGGTACTGCGTCACCATTTTCTCGCCATCGCGCTCCCGCTCCACGTCGAAGCTCACCTGATCGCCGGCGAGTTTCAGATTCTTGACCGGTGTGGACGAGCCGGAGCGGAAGCGCGCGGTGCCGGTCAGCTTGCCGTCGTCCTCGGTTTTCACGCGCAAGGTCGGCTTGGCGACGCCCGTGTCGGGCATCGCGAAGTCCCAGCGCCAGGTGCCGTCGAGCGGCGGACGCGGCTGGGCGTCGGCGGCGTGACTGGCGAGCGGTGCCCACGCCAGCGCGGCGAGAACAAAAACAGTCCGGGTGAAATGCAGTTTCATAAATTGATTTTCCTTCAATAAAAATTTCTCAAAACGACTGGAGCGCGGGTTTTCAACCCGCAGCAAGCCGCCTTGCACAAGACGCGTGAAAATTTTCCGGCCACTCGTGCTGTCTCGGCTTGCTGCGGGTTAAAAACCCGCGCTCCGCAAGGCAGGGCAGGTGTCTCGGCTGCCCATCCGCAAGAACCATGTCCAGCCAGTTCTAAAAAGTTTCTCACGGCCTGGCCGCCGGCACGGTGAATTTCAGCGCCACCGTGGTCTTGTTCGTGTTGTTGCGTCCGGTGTAGTCCACCTCGATTTCATTTCCCCGATCCGTGACATGAATCAGCCCAAAGCCGCTCTCGCCCTCGCGGTCGCGCACGCGATACACGCCCTGGCTGTACGGCCCGCCTTTCAGCGACGGGTTTTGATCGAGCGGCCCGCCGCACATCACCGGGATGGGCGCGCCACCGCCCGTGGCGTAGTCGGCGTTGCTGCCATCATCTGCCGCCGTCATGTGCGAATCCCCGTGCAGGATCGCGACGCCGGAAATTTTGTTGGCCTTGATGAAGTCCGCGATCTCGCGTCGCTCGTGAGTGTAGGCGCTCCAATGATCCTCGTCGCCACGGCCGCCGTTGGAGTTGTTGGTGCCGCCGGGGCTGTTCGTGTTCGTGCTGGCATTCCGGCCGGCGCGGTTGGTGCGGGCGGCGAACAGGTTCGTCTGCGTGTGATGGATGTAGCCGAACACGTTTGTCTTCAATGTGCCGTAGGGACTTTTCCCGAGCTCGCCGATGAACGGCACGGAACTCATCCAGAAGATGAGCGGGTATTTGCCGTTGGCCGCGAGCAGTTCGTCCTTGAACCACTTCTTCTGCTCGATGCCCATGATGGATTTCTTCGCGTCGTCTTTGGCCTTGGGATCGTCGCGCTCGGAGCGCAGGTCGGTGATGATGAATTTCACGCGGCCCACGCTGAACGAGTAATTGATCGGCGCGTCCACCGCCGGATCATGGAAGGGATAGTGCGGCACGTATTCCTCGTAAATGCTGCGCGCGGCGATGTGCGACTTGGACTTCTTGCTCGCGTTGTTCCCGCCGTAATCGTGGTCGTCCCACATATAGACCAGCGGCGTGGAACGGTAGAGATCGGCCTGCTGCGGCGAAGCCAGCACCGCGTCGTAAGCCGCGCGGAAGAGCGACGGGCGGTTGGTGTTGATGTCCTGATAATGCAAGTCGCCCATGTTCATGTAGAACAGCGGCTGATGCTCGCGAATGCGGTCGAAGATGTTGCGCGTGGAGCCGGTGCGCCCGCACGACGCGAACGCGAACGTGAACGACGCCGGCCCCGGCGCGGGGAAGGTCTTGAACTGCCCGCGCGTCTTGCGGTCGAGCCGCCCGTCAATTTCCAGCGCGTAATGATACTGCGTGTCGGGCTTCAACCCGCTGAGGTCGAACGCCACCACGTTGTTGCGGTTCGTCTCAGAGGTGACCGCCGCGGTGAACGTCGGCGCGGTGAGCAGTGCGTTCTGGCTCACGGCCAGGCGCACGGACATGCCCTCGTGCGCGACCTTGCCTTTGACCACGGCGGACGTGTGCGTCACGCCGCCGCTCAACGGCCCGCGCTCGACCAGCGTGTACTCCACGCCGAGCTGTTCCATCAGGAAGCTGTAGAGATCGGCGAGTTGCTCGACGCGCTCGTTCAACGACGTGCCTTGACCGTGC
>JAYVQC010000156.1:0-5887 GCA_043757045.1 Akkermansia sp.
CCGCTTTTTTGCGGGCCGACCTTGCCGCGCAACCTACGGGGAAATGCTTTTGTGTTCTCATCTCCATTTACCATTTCTCCGGCCCGCCTTTGGTGATGAAAAAACCGAGCAGCACCAGCCAGCCGAGGATTTCCAGCGTGGCGAGCATCAGCGCCGCCCACAGCCGCCAGCGACCGCGCGGAATGACGCTCGTCGGTTTTTTCCAGCCGACGATGGACACGATGATGGCGGCGGGCGCGGTCAGAATGCTGACGGGATAACACAGCACCAACGGAACGGCGGCCAGAAACAGCGCGGAGGTGTCCCACAAAGTGCGCGCGGGTTCGAGTTCCGTCAGCTTGCCTTTCGTGCGTCCGGTCTCGACGCAGGCGGGGCAGAGATTCCGGTCGCCGAGTTTCACGTCGCAGAGCGCGCAGAGGAAACGTCCGCACGCGCCGCAGGGGACGGTGGCGCGTTTGGCCGGATGGTAGAAGCACGAGGCTTCGCCTTCGCTCAACATTTGATCCAGCGGCGCGACCACGGGCGCGTTCTCGCGGAACAGCGCGGGGAAGGCGAGGACGCGCGCGACCTTGGCACACGAAGGACAGGCGGTGAGCGCGGCCAGTTCCGCCGGGGACTCCGGCCACGGCTCGGAACATTTGGGACACGCAAGACGGGCGGGCATCAGTTGGTTGGCGTCGGTTGCAGATCGCGGAAGTTGTCGTCGTAGAGGTGAGCCATCATCGCGAAGTAGAGCGGCACGGTGATAAGCATGCCGACGAGGCAGGCCAATGCGCCCGCGCTGGAAATGAGGCCGCCGACAAAGATGAACAGCAGCGTCATGCCCCAGTTGCCCCAGGTTTTGGAAACCACCTTCCGGCTCAGGCGCATGGCGGGCCAGAAGTTCATCCCCTTGTCCATGATGAGCAGCATGGAGTGCGTCCAACAGACGGTCAGATAGACGATGGCCGCGAAGGTGACGAGTCCGGCGATGACGAGGCCGATGATCAGGCCCACGCCCGCGCCGCTGGCGAAGGGATTGCCACCGCCTCCGCCCGCCGACAGTCCGCCCAACCCCAGGCCCGCCACGACGGCGACGGGGATGAGGCACGAGAAAATTAGCAGCGTCTGCACGAGCGAGGCGAGGAACAGTTGCAGGAAGCACCGGCTGAAACCGGCGAAGACATCGCCCACGCCAGCCTGCTCGCCCCGCGCGAGCCGGAGAAAATACCAGAACACCCCGCCGGTCAGCGGTCCCACGTAAAGTGGTTGGATCAAAGCATTCACAAAGTTCATTGCTGGGACGACGAGGGCCGCCCCGGCGGTGACGGCGTAACCGGCCAGAAATACCAGGCCGGCCAGCAGCGTCGCACCGATGACGGAACCGGCGTTGTTCTTGAAGAGGTTCCAGCCGCGCTCCAGACAGGCGCCGATTTCCACACGGTAATCCCGCGCGAGCAATTGCTCCTCGTTGATCCAGACGCCCGCGACCGAGGCCGGGGCCGCACCTTCCGAGAGACGTTGCACGAGAATGGGTTTGCACGCGGCGCAGACGTTGCGGTCGGCGAGGCGGATCACTTCATCGGGCGGAAAACTCTTTCCGCACTCGGCGCACAACACATGGCCGGGCGCGGCGGCGGCGTTGGCAATAGGCGGCGCGGCGGAATACGCGGCGGCGGAAGGCGCGGGCGGCAGCAGCTCGGGCGGGACTTGCGCGAGCGGAACCCAGTTGGTCAGGCGCGCTTCCCACACGAGCGTCGTGGGCTGCACGGTGCCGCTGGCGATGAGCGCTCGGAATTGTTCCTCGGTGAAGGGGCCGGACTGTTGGCCATCAGCGGCGTGATACCAGTTCATGATTTTTCTTGGGTGGAGTTGGTTCGGGAAAGCGGGACGCGGGGCGGCGCGGCGTTTGCAGCGAGGCAAACTCGTCTCCGGTGCGGTGGCCCGGTTTCTCGTCGCACGAATTCATCGGGGATGAATTTGATGCGCGGAGAATGCGCGAGCGGTGTGCGGGTGAAAAGTGTTTTCCTGTAAACTCGTGGCGCGCGGGTCCGCACGCACGCCTAGCGATAAGCCTCGCGCTTGGACTTCACCTTCTTGCTGTAGTTCACGGCTTTTGTTGCGGCGTCGGCCCCGGAGGTTTTGCCACCAGTGTCCTGGCCGGTGCTGCGCTTGAGTTCCCGCACTTGATCGCGGAGCAGGGCGGCTTTCTCAAACTCCAGATTGTTCGCGGCCTTCAGCATGTCTTCTTCGAGTTCGCGCAGGGTTTCAACCACGTCGAAATTGCCGGCGGTTTCGTTCAGCACGGCGGCGGCTTTCTTCTTCTCGACCTCGCTGGCGCTCAGGCTCTCCTCGATGGCGCGCTGCACGCCGCGCGGCGTGATGTTGTGTTCCTTGTTGTAGGCGATCTGCCGCTCGCGACGGTAATTCGAGATGGCGAGAAACCTCTGGATGCTCTGCGTCTTCACGTCGGCGTAGAGGATGACTTCGCCGTTCAAGTGACGCGCGGCGCGGCCCGCTGTCTGGATGAGACTCGTGGTGCTGCGGAGGTAGCCTTCCTTGTCCGCGTCGAGAATGGCGACGAGGGAAACTTCCGGCAGGTCAAGTCCCTCGCGCAGCAGGTTGATGCCGATGAGCACGTCGAACTCGCCGCGGCGCAGCGCGCGCAAAATTTCCACGCGCTCAATCGCATCAATCTCGCTGTGCAGGTAGCGCACGTTGATGCCGACGTCGCGCAGGTAGTCCGTGAGTTCCTCCGACGTGCGTTTGGTGAGCGTCGTGACCAGCACGCGCTCTTTGCGCTCGATGCGTTTGCGCGCTTCTTCGAGCAGGTCGTCGATCTGACCTTTGAGCGGCTTGAGCGTGATCGTCGGATCAATCAAGCCCGTGGGACGCACGATGAGTTCGACAACGCCGGGTTGGGTCCCACGCGGAGCGCCCGCTTCGAGCACGGCGCTTGGAGCAATCAGTTCCGTTCGTGCCATGCTGGAAGCCAGTACTCCACCACGCAGCTTGAGCGCATCCTCGCCCGACAACTTGAGTTCCAATTCCGACGGCGTGGCGCTCACGTAGAGGGCCTGGGGGTGCATGGTTTGAAACTCGTCGAAGTTCAACGGGCGGTTGTCCAGCGCGCTGGGCAGGCGGAAGCCGTGTTCGACGAGGACAGTCTTGCGCGCCCGGTCGCCGGCAAACATGCCGGTGATTTGCGGCAGCGTGGCGTGGGACTCGTCCACCACGAGGAGGAAATCTCTCGGGAAGAAGTCAATCACGGTGCTGGGTCGCGAGCCGGGCGGGCGGTTCGCGATGTGCCGCGAGTAATTCTCGATGCCCGAGCAGAAGCCCATCTCGGTCATCATCTCCAGGTCGTATTCCGTCCGCATCTTCACGCGCTGGGCTTCGACCAGTTTGTTGTTCTTCTCGAAATCGGCGATGCGGTTCGTGAGTTCTTCGCGGATGGAAAGGACGGCGCGCTTCATCTTGTCGCCGGGCGTCACAAACTGCTTGCTCGGGAACAGCATCGCGTTCGGCATGGTAGCGAAGGTGTCGCCGGTCAGCGGATCGAAGCGCGTCAACCGCTCCACGGTGTCGCCGAAGAACTCGATGCGCAGCGCGTCCTCGGTGTAGGCCGGGCAGATTTCCACGGTGTCGCCGCGCACGCGGAAATTACTGCGCTCGAAGGCGATGTCGTTGCGCTTGTATTGCAGGTCAATGAAGCGTGAGAGCAGTTGCTCGCGGGAAATTTCCTGCCCCACATGCAGCGGCACGATGAACGACTCGTAGTCCTCCTTGCTCCCGATGCCATAGATGCAGGACACGCTCGCGACCACGATCACGTCGCGCCGCGAGATGAGCGAACTCATGGTCGAGAGGCGCATTCGCTCAATGGCGTCGTTCACGCTCGAATCTTTTTCGATGAACGTGTCGGTGCGCGGGATGTAGGCCTCGGGCTGGTAGTAATCGAAGTAGCTGACGAAATATTCGACCGCGTTCTTGGGGAAGAAACCTTTGAACTCCGCGTAGAGCTGCGCGGCCAGCGTCTTGTTGTGCGAGATGACCAGCGTGGGCTTGTTCACGTTCGCGATGACGTTTGCGACGGTGAACGTCTTTCCCGAGCCAGTCACGCCGAGGAGCGTCTGGTGCTTCGCGCCCGCGCGCACGCCCTCGGTCAGCTTCGCGATGGCCTGCGGCTGATCCCCGGCGGCAGCAAAGGGCGCAGCGAGTTCAAACATGAGCGCGCGCAAGCTAGGAGTGAGGTGCAGACGTGTCAACGAACGGGCCGGACTGCTGCTCGGCACGCCACACTTCCCGCTTCACTCACCAAAAAATTGCTTGGGCGCAAATTCCCGGCGTGACTATCCTGCGTGAACCTATGGCGAACGGCAACGCACTCGAAGCTCTGCGGCGGTTTGAAATCCCCGGACGCGTCTCCATTATCGAAGGCAACGGCGAGCTGCCGAAAGTCGAAGTGACCAGCGACAAGGCGCGGGCCGAGATTTATCTCCACGGCGCGCACGTCACAAATTTCCAAATCAACGGCCAGCCGCCGCTGCTCTTCATGAGCCAGTGCAGCCGCTTCGCGCCCCAACAGGCCATCCGCGGCGGTGTGCCGATCATCCTCCCGTGGTTCGGGCCGCGCGAGGGCGAGCCGGCCCATGGTTTCGCGCGCCAGACGAACTGGGTGTTGCACGAGACCAGCGCGCTGCCCAGCGGCGGGGCCACGCTGCGTTTCAGTCTGCCCGAGACGAGTGCGGGCGGAATGTGGCCGCCGTTCACCGCGAACTACGTCGTGACCGTGACGGATCAACTCAAGCTCGATCTCATCATCACCAACTGCGCGCGGGATCAGCAGTTCACGTTCGAGAATTGTCTCCACACCTACTTCACCGTCGGCGACATCACACAGGCGGTCGTGGTGGGTTTGAAGGGGGCGAGCTATCTCGACAAGGTGGAGAATTACGAGGCGAAGACCGAGCCGTTCAGCGAGATTCGTTTCGACTCCGAAGTGGACCGCACTTACCTCGATACGACGGGCAAGGTGGAAATCCGTGACCGGGCGTTGCAACGAAAAATTCTCATCGAGAAATCCGGCTCCAACTCCACCGTGGTCTGGAATCCCTGGATTGCGAAGGCGGCGCAGATGCCCGATTTCGGCGACGACGAATATCAGCAGATGGTCTGCGTGGAATCGGGCAACGTGGGGCGGAACAAAATTACGCTCGCGCCCGGACGCTCCTCGCTGCTGCGGGTGGTGTTGAGCAGCGAGAGTTTTTGAGCGGACCCCGGGGGGATCCTTCGATGGCGGAACTTTCGGCCTGTTTCAGCCGGAACGATGCAGATGAAACCGGCCATGCCTCACGCTAAGGTCGCGAAGGGCGTAAAGGATGCGCAAATTTTTCTCCGTCAGGCACTGGGGCGCGGCTCGGACGGCGGGGCTGCAGTGGGGACGAGCCGCCCGACGACGACGGCCATTTCCTTGCCGGGCTTGAACTTCGCCACGGCGCGGGCGGGCACGGGATATTCCTTGGCCGGGTCGGCGGGGTTGCGGCCCATGCGCGGTTTGCGGCGACGCACCTCGAAGACGCCAAAATTTCGCAGTTCGACGCGTTCCTCGCGCCCGAGGCTGTCAATGATGGACGCGAAAAGGGTTTCGACGGCGTCCATGGCCTGCGCCTGACTCAAGCCGACTTTCTCACTGACCCGCAACACGATGTCATGTTTTGTCATAGGCAATCCTCGGATGTTTGAACTGCGTTGAAAGCTAGGCGGATTAAGCTCCGCGCGGGGAAAACGGTCAAGCGGCGAGTTGGCGCCGGGTGTGATTAGAAGTGGCGGTCAGTTGCGGGCGTGTTGGGGTTGAGTCCAGTAGGAGTCCCAGCGTTGATTGGCGCGGGCCACGCGCAAACCCAGC
>JAYVQC010000157.1:0-22531 GCA_043757045.1 Akkermansia sp.
ACGCGGCGAGCGTTTCTCCCTCTCCTCGGGGGAGAGGGCCGGGGTGAGGGCGGAGGCTCATCTACCTGCGGCTCCCCATTCATCAAGCGCGCCTAGAAAAATTTTCCCCATGACCATCGCTGAACTCCATTCCAACGAAGACCTGCGCCGTCACGAATTTCCCGTCGCGGAAACCAAGGTATTTCTCGGCCACGCCGCCGTGTGCGCCCTGCCCCGCTGCGTCTCCGAAGCCATTGCCCGCTACGCGCTCAATGCCACGCAAGGCGATCAGGAGGCGCTGCTGCCCGCGATCCAGATTCACAAGTCGCGCGAACTCGCCGCTCGCCTCCTCAACGCCAAGCCCGAGGAAATCGCCTTCGTCGGACCCACCACGCTCGCACTGGGCTACGTCGCGAACGGCCTGCCGTGGCGCAAGGGCGACAACGTCCTCATCTATCACGACGACTATCCCTCGAACGTCTATCCGTGGATGGCCCTCGCCGAACGCGGCGTGCAAGTGCGCTTCATGAACGTCCGCGAACTGGGAAAAGTCCGCGCCATTGATGTGCAGGGGCAGATTGATGAGAACACGCGCCTCGTCGCGCTGGCCTCGTGTCATTTCGTCAGCGGCTGGCGCATCAACATTCCGGCCATCGGCAAAATGCTGCGCCAGCGCGGCGTGCTGTTTTGCGTGGACGGCATCCAGACGCTCGGCGCGTTTGCCACCACGGTCGAGCATGTGGACTTCCTCGCCGCCGACGCGCACAAGTGGCTGCTCGGCCCGTGTGCCGCTGGAATTTTCTACGTGCGCCAGGAGTTGCAGGACCGGCTGCGCCCCACCGTGCTCGGTTGGAACAACGTGCGCTGCCCGAACTACGTCGCGCAGTTGGAAATAAAACTCCGTTCCGGCGCGCACCGCTACGAAGCCGGCAGCGACAACCTCCTCGGCCTGGTCGGCCTGACCGCCGCGATGGAAATGATCCTCGACGTGGGCGTGGAAAATATTTCCGCCGAACTGCTGCGCCAGCGCGCGTGGCTCGTGCCCGCGATTCAGGAGAAGGGCTACACCGTCCTCCACGCCGCCGCGCCGCCCGACAACGCCAGCGGCATCATCACCTTCCACCGACCGGGCGAAGACATGACCGCGCTGCACCAGAAACTAGCGGACGCGAAAATCATCACCTCGCTCCGCACGGATCGCGCG
Source organism: Akkermansia sp. (assembly GCA_043757045.1). Lineage (GTDB taxonomy): Bacteria > Verrucomicrobiota > Verrucomicrobiia > Limisphaerales > SIBH01 > JANNGC01. Next base: position 1,184 of record JAYVQC010000157.1, read on the forward strand.
GAGCAGAACTACATCCGGTTGTCCCCGCACTTTTACAACACGGACGAGGAGTTGCGGCGGGTGCGGGAAGTGATTTGAGAAGTGGGCGAGCGGGCAGTGGCGGACATCCTGAATGCCCCGCTGGTCAGTGGCCGGCTTTGATCACGACCTCGCCCTTTTCGATTTTCACGCAGCAGGTCAGGCGATGCGTGTCGGGGTCTTTGTTCCACGCGTCGAGTACGTCGAGTTCCTCGGGCGTCGGCTCGGCGAGATTTTCCATGCCGCTCACCACTTCCACCACGCAGGTGCCGCAGGAGCAGTTGAAGCAACCGGCTTCCATTTCCACGCCGGCCTTCTCGCCGGCGTCGAGCAGCAGCTCGCCTGGCTCGACTTCGGCGGAAACATTCGCGGGCAACACGGTGACTTTTGGCATACGCAATTTTTGCGTGCGCAGCATCGTGGGCGGTCAGAGTGAAGTCAACGAGCGGGCGGCACCGGCTCATTGCCCGCGCTGGAAAACACGCTCGTCATGATCACTTCCTTCGTCTTCCACAGCAGCGCCATGGTCATGGCCACGGGCAGCAGCACGAAGATGAGCAGCGACATGAGCGGCATCAATTCACCCACACGGTCCAACAACAGGAGGAAGTCCACGAGGATGCGCGGCAGCGTCTCCGCGCCGCGCACGAGAAAATAAAACGGCGCGGAGGCGGTGAGCACGAGCAGGATGATTTGGTTGAGCCGCGTGAAGACCTGAGTTTCGCCGCGCAAGGTTTCATCCGGCAGCATCGCGGCGAGACGCGCGAGCACGCTGTTCAGGAGGTAGAGGAAGGCCAGCATCGAAAGAACCATCAGGCCGACCGTCACGTTGAAGAACCAGTGCGCGGAAACTCTGCTCCAGAAAAAAAGAAACGGCGACAGCCCGACGTTGATGGTGGCCACAAAGCGCGCACGATTTAGCGCGGACATCCAGATGCGTTCCTGCGTTTGGAAATTCCCCATCATCCATACGCCGTAGAGAAGCAGCAGCATGGCGAGCAAAACCGGCGCGATGCCCAGCACCAGCGTGATGGTGTCCGACGCCAGGCCGGCCGGCCTCAGCCAGTCGCCCCGCGTGGTTTGCACGGCAATGACCAGCGCGGCGGGCAATCCCCAGAACAGACACGACAGCCCGCGCACGAGTCCGCGCAGCGAGGACAGCAGCACGACTTGACGTTCAAGCTCCGGCATCCCGGCCTCGCTAGAACGTGAGATAGGTGTATTCGCGGAGACCGCGTTCATAATCGTCCAGCCACCGCATTCCTTCCGATGGCTTCATCCGATCACCTTTGATGGCATCGTCAATCTGCGCCTTCAACTGCCGCGCCAAATCCTTTTCATCGTACTGCACCGCTGTCAGGCACTGCACGATGGTGTTGCCTTCGATGATCTCTTCGATGTAGTAGCCCGCCGCCTCATCCGGGTCGAGGAAGACGTGCATCTCATTCACGCGACCAAAAAGATTGTGCAGGTCGCCCATGATGTCCTGGTAGGCGCCCATGAGGAAGAAGCCGAGGTAATAAGGCTCCTGGCCGTTGTCGTTCTGCCGCAGCTCGTGCATCGGCAGCGTGTCGCGCACGTCGCGGAGATCGATGAACTTGTTGATCTGCCCGTCCGAGTCGCAGGTGATGTCCACCAATGTGCCTTCGCGCGTGGGCCGCTCGTTCAAGCGGCTGAGCGGCATGATCGGGAAAAGCTGTCCGAGCGCCCAGTGATCGAGCAGCGATTGGAAGACGGAAAAGTTGCAGAGGTACTGATCACCGAGGCTGTCTTCGAGCTTGCGAATTTCTTCCGGAATGTAGGCCTGGCCTTTGAAGCTTTCGACGACCGCCTTGGAAATTTCCCAGTAGAGGCATTCGATCTTTGCCTTGTCCGGCAATTCCATCAGGCCGAGCGTGAACATCTGGTGCGCGTCCTCGCGACGCTCCTGCGCGTCGTGGAAGGCTTCGAGCTTGTTCAGCTTCGCGAGGTTCTTCCGCATGTCGAGCAGTTCGCGGACAATGGGGATTTCCTTGTCACCATACTCGAAATTGATGCCCGGCGGAGATTTCTCAATGTTCCCGAACACCTCCACGATCAGCACGCTGTGATGCGCAACGATGGCGCGTCCACTCTCGCTGACGATGTTCGGGTGCGGTACGCCCTCGGCGTTGCACACGTCGGCGATGTAATAAACGATGTCGTTCGTGTATTCCTGCAGCGAGTAGTTGATCGAACTCTCGAACGCCGAACGCGAGCCGTCGTAGTCCACTCCGAGACCGCCGCCCACGTCCAAGAACTCCAGTTCAAAACCCATCTTGCGGAGCTTCGCGTAGAAGCGCGCGGCCTCCTGCACGGCTTTTTTCACCGTGAGAATGTCCGGCACCTGCGAGCCGATGTGGAAGTGCAGCAGCTTGAAGCAATGGCCGAGTCCTTCACGCGTGAGCATTTCCGTGGCGGCGAGAAGTTCCGCCGTGCTCAGGCCGAACTTCGCGTTCTCGCCACCGCTCTCCGCCCACTTGCCCGCGCCTTTGCTGAGCAGCCGAGCGCGGATGCCGATGATTGGCTCCACGCCAATCTGTTTGGAGATGGCGATGATGTGCTTCAACTCCTCCAACTTCTCCACGACCATGATCACGCGCTTGCCGAGCTTGATGCCGAGCAAGGCCATCTTGATGAAGCCCGCGTCCTTGTAGCCGTTGCAAATGATCAGCCCGCCCATCTGCTGTTGCAGCGCGAGACCGGCGAACAGTTCCGGCTTGCTGCCGACTTCGAGACCGAAGTTGAACGGCTTGCCTGCTTCGAGAATTTCTTCCACGACCTCGCGGAGTTGGTTCACCTTGATCGGAAAAACGCCGCGATACTCGCCTTGGTAATTGAACTCCTTGATCGAGTTGCGGAAGGCGTTGTTCAGCGACTCGACGCGGTGGCGGAGAATGTCTTGAAAGCGGATGAGCAGCGGAAAGCGGAGCCCGCGGCTCTTCGCTTCCTCGATCACGTCGGTGATGTCCACCGCCGTGCCCGCGTCCTGGAGCGGCGTGGCTACGACGTGGCCAGCCTCATTGATGTCGAAGTATTTCGAACCCCAGCGATGGATGTTGTAGAGGTTGCGCGCGGAATCAATGTTCCACGCCGGGCCGGAAGCGGCATTATCACTCATGTTGCTTGGTCAAGTCGGCGCGACTATAGGCGGCGAGTTTCGCAAATCAACATGGCGGTGAAAGATTTTCGCGCCCGTGTGACGCGCGCAAAAATTCATGCTGGCATCGCTCCGGTGATTTGCGACGTTACGCGAACTGGAATTGAAAATGTTCACTGGAACCTACACCGCCATCGTGACGCCGTTTCGCAACGGCGTCTTGGATGAACCCGCGCTCAAGCGCCTCGTGCGGTCGCAAATCAAAGGCGGCGTGGACGGCATCGTGCCCGTCGGCACCACCGGCGAATCGCCCACGCTCGATTACGAGGAGCACATCCGCGTGATCGAACTCGCGGTGCAGTTCGCCGCCAAAAAAATCAAAGTGCTCGCGGGCACGGGCGGCAATTCCACCAGCGAAGCGATTTACCTGACCAAGGCCGCCGAGGAAGCGGGCGCGGACGGCTCGCTGCAAGTCGCGCCCTATTACAACAAGCCGACGCCGGAAGGTTTGTTCCAGCACTTCAGCGCCATCGCCAGCGCCACGAAATTGCCGCTCGTGCTCTACAGCATCCCCGGTCGCTGCGGCATCGAGATCGGCGTGGACATCGTGAAGCGCCTCGCGGCGGCGCACAAAACCATCGTCGGCATCAAGGAAGCGGGCGGCAACGCGGATCGCGTCAGCCAGCTCCGCGCGGCGCTCGGAACCAAGTTCGAGATTCTCAGCGGCGATGATTCGCTCACCCTGCCCTTCATGGCCGTGGGCGCGAACGGCGTCATCAGCGTCGCGTCAAATGTCATCCCGCGCGAAGTCAGCCGCATGGTGAACGCGTTCGCCGCCGGGAAAATTTCCGAAGCACAAAAACTGCACGCCAAATTCTATCCGCTGTTCAAAGACTTATTCATCGAGACCAATCCCGTCCCCGTCAAAGCCGCGCTCGCGCTGATGGGCATGATGGAAGAGGAATACCGCCTCCCGCTCGTGCCGATGAGCGCGAAGAACAAGGAAGTGCTGAAGGCGACGATGAAGGCCGTGGGTGTACTGTGAAGCGTAAGAACATATGACTGAGCAAACTCAGTCACCACCCGGAAGTCGCAAATCACGCGGCTGCCTTTGGGGTGTCCTGATCACTATTGGTGTCATTGTGCTAGGAGGTGGTGGGGGAAAACTTTGGTGGAACAGTCAGTTCCCCTATGGAAATAGTCACTCTTGTTCAAAGGGCTTGGGCGTAACCTTGCGACTTTATGCACACGATCATGCAGGATGGTTTCCTCACGGTGGAAACACGGCCGAGGCTTCTTTAAGCATGGTTTGCTCAACCGATTCAACCGCACACATGCTTCTTCGCGGCAAACACTTGTCACAGAAAATTGTGGATGAAACATTGGCCAAAGTTGGAATTCTCGGTCCTGATTCGTGCGGCTGGCACTACGTTGAAGGCTTGCATGAAAACGATGACGGCAACATTGCCGTCGCTTGGGACAAAGTAACTGGCTTGGATCACCACGGTCAGAAGAAAACCGGGTTTATGCATGAAGTCTTGATGCTTGATGGCTCTAACCAGTTTATCCGCACCGAAAAATGGAAAGAGTTTATCAAAACTCAGAAAGAACTTCTCGCAGAGGTAGCCGCCAAACGACCGACGAATTCGCCGCCTATTCGCTGGAGCGATGAAGAAACACTTGGACCGAACAAGTTTCCGTCACCGACAATTCAAAAACCAAAATGACCAAGATCATCATTACCGGCTCCAAAGGCCGCATGGGCCAGGCGCTCCTCAGTTGCGCGGCGCGCATTCCTGAACTCGAGTTGGTCGGGCAGATTGACGCTGGCGACGACCTCGGCGCGATCATTGCCAAGTGCGATGCCGTGATTGATTTCAGCTTTCACTCCGCGACGCTGGGCGTGGCGAAAATTTGCGCGCAGCACAAGAAGGCGCTGGTCATCGGCACCACCAGCCATCAGCCCGAGGAGAAAAAGCAACTCACCGCGCTCACGAGCCAAATCCCCGTCGTGTGGGCGTCGAACTATTCCACCGGCGTGAACACGCTCTTCTGGCTCACGCGCAAGGCGGCGGAAATCCTCGGCCCCGGCTTCGACCTCGAAGTCGTGGAGATGCACCATCGCCTGAAGAAAGACGCGCCCAGCGGCACCGCCACCACCTTGCTCGAAATCCTCGGCGACGTGCGCAAAGTTCAACTCGACGAAGTGCTCCGCCACGGACGCCAGGGCATCACCGGCGAACGCACCGCCAGCGAGATCGGCATCCACGCCCTGCGCGGCGGTGATGTCGTGGGCGATCACACCGTCATCTTCGCCGCGAATGGCGAGCGCGTGGAACTGACCCACAAGGCGTCAAGCCGCGAGACCTTCGCCAACGGCGCCCTGCGCGCCGCCCAGTGGCTCGTGCCGCAGAAGCCCGGCCTCTACGACATGCAGGACGTGCTGGGGTTGAAGTGAATGCGAAATGGACAGGAGCGCGGACAGCCATGTCCGCGCGAATTTCTCAGCGCCAGTCGGTGAAACATGAACTTGGTTTTATGAACACGCGGACTCGGCGGTCCGCGCTCCGCTGCGACGCATGAGTCCCGTGACCTCGTCACCTACCACGGCCTTGATCGCCCTTGGCTCGAACCTCGGCGATTCCGCAGCAATGATTCGGCAGGCCTTCGACAAGTTGCAGGAATTCTCCGCAGTCCCGATTCGGAAATCATCGTTGATCACAACCGCGCCGGTGGATTGCCCGCCTGGTTCCCCGCCGTTCGTCAACGCCGCCGTGGCGCTCATTCCTTGGCCCGGCGAAACGGCGGACTCGCTGGTGATGAAGCTGTTCACGCTGGAGTGGGATCTCGGGCGCAGACCCAAGACGGTAATGAACGAAGCGCGCCTCATCGATCTCGACCTCATCGCGTTCGGGGCCGAGGTGCGGAATCGTCCGACGTTGATGCTGCCGCACCCGCGCGCCCACCTGCGGCGCTTCGTGTTGCAACCGTTGAGCGAGGTCGCGCCGGAGTTTGTGCTGCCGGGGCAGACGCGGAGCGTGGCGGAACTGCTGCAATCGCTCGGCCCGGTTTAGTGCCCCGGCGTCCCGCCGGGTGGAGACGCGCCGGTGAAGGAGTTGCCTCGACGAGTCAAGACGCGCTCGTCGTCCGTGAATCTCTACCCGGCGGGACGCCGGGGGCACATCGTTTGAACATTTTCCCGCGCCGCCATGTCAGACCATCACTGCGGTTCGCCAGACCGTGATGAGGTGCGAGGGTTCGCGCTTCGGTGATGGCCAAGGAGTCAACACAGTGCTGGTGAACCCGCGAAAACTATTTATGAAAACGAATCGAACTTTGATGACCGCCACACTGTTGCTCGCGCTGGCGTTGGGACTGACTTACGCCCGCTTCGGCACGACGACCGTGCACGCGGCGGAGAAAACGGCGGCGCACGACGCGCCCAAAATCGTGTTGAACACCGAAGCCATCGCGCAAGCGGGGCGGAGCATTCCGAGCTACGCCCCGGTGGTGAAGCGTGTCGCGCCGAGCGTCGTGACGATTCACGCGAGCAAGACCGTACGGCGCAGCACGACGGGCAGTTCTCCTTTTGATGATCCTGCTCTGCGCCGCTTCTTCGGCGTGCCGGATGAAGAAGGCGAAGCGCCCGCGCCTCGCAATCGCAATGGGCGCCGCGCGCCGCGTCCGCAGAAGGAGGAAGGTCTCGGCTCCGGCGTCATCATCAGCGCGGACGGCTACATCCTGAGCAACAACCACGTCGTGGATGGTGCGGATGAATTGAAAATTTCCGTGCCGGGCCGCGACGAAGAATTCATCGCCAAGGTCATCGGCACCGATCCGGCGACGGACATTTCCGTGCTGAAGATTGACGCGAAGAACTTGCCGCCCATCACCATCACCGACAGCGACAACCTGCAGGTGGGCGACGTGGTGCTGGCGGTGGGCAATCCCTTCGGCGTCGGCCAGACGGTGACGATGGGCATCGTGAGCGCGACGGGTCGCAGCATGGGCGGCATCGTGAGCTACGAGGATTTCATCCAGACGGACGCGGCCATCAACATGGGCAACTCCGGTGGTGCGCTGGTGGATTCCGAGGGCCGGTTGGTGGGCATCAACACCGCCATCCTCAGCCCGACCGGTGGCAGCATTGGCCTGGGATTTTCCGTGCCGATCAACATGGCGCGGCGCGTGATGGACTCGCTGATTCAAGATGGACGGGTGACGCGCGGTTATCTCGGCATCCAGTTGGGTGATGAACTCACGTCCACGATGGCGAAGGCGTTTGGGCTGAAGGACCGCAGCGGAGCCTTGGTGAACGACGTCATGGCCAACAGTCCGGCGGACAAGGCGGGCGTGAAACACGGCGACGTGATCACGGAATTGAATGGCAAGAAAGTTCCCGACAGCCGGCAGTTCCGCCTCTGGGTTTCGCAGACGGCGCCGTTGAGCAAGGTGACTTTGAAAGTGGTGCGCGACGGCAAGGAACAGAAGCTCACCGCGACGCTGGCGGAATTGAAACCGGAAGAAATGGCCGGTGGTCGCGGTTCCCCTCGCGAGACGCCGAAGAAGAAATCTGACGCGCTGGACGGCGTGGAAGTCACTGACCTGGATCGCGCCACGCGCCGACAGGCGGGCATTCCGCCGAACATCCAGGGCGCGCTCGTGACGGAAGTGGATCCCAGTTCCAAAGCCGCCGAGGCCGAAGTGCGCGCGGGCGATGTGATCCTGGAAATCGAACGGAAGAAAGTCGCGAACGCGCAGGAGGCAATTGAAGTGAGCGACAAGCTCAAAGCTGACCAGCCGATTCTGTTACGCCTCTGGAGCGCCCCGCCCAACGGCGGTCCCGGTCTGACACGCTACGTGGTGGTGGAACCGGTGAAGACGGCCGAGGAGAAAAAATAGGCGGGCGGACTTTTCAGCGAACGGGCGCGGATGATTCCGCGCCCGTTTTCATTTTGGCGGGCGGACATTCCTGTCCCGTAGCGTGCATCATGGGATTCTTGGAACGTGTCGTCGCTGGTCCATAGCTGCAGGCTGGAAAGCCCGCGCCCCTTCACCTACGGATTCAGCCGCGCGCGGTAGAAGCGCGAAGACGCGTTGCTCGCGCTGGGATCAATCACCGTGGCCTGCGCACTGGAAAGCGTCACGTTGGTTACGTTGGTCCAGCCGCTGAAGTCGGTGGTGTATTCCACCGTGTAGTTGCGGTTGCTGCGGCCCAGCAGCCGGAACTCGAACGCGCCATCACCGCGCACGGTCGGAGCGAAGAGCACGAAGGAAGTATTGACCGTAAGCATGGCGGGCAGGCTCGTCGCGCTGCCGCCGAGATTGGTGACGACCACGGAATACGCGCCCTCGTCCGACACCTGCGCGGCGGCGAGGGAGAAGCTCGCGGAGTTCGCGCCGGGGATGTTGATGCCGTCTTTGTGCCATTGATAAGCGAGCGGTGCGGTGCCGGTGGCGGAGGCAAAGAACGTGACGGGATCATTTTGCAACACCGTGCGGTTGGTCGGGTCGTCGGTGATGGCGGGCGGCACGATGACCGTGAGCACGGCGACCGCGCTGGTGGCGGAGCCAAAACTGTTGGAGACGAGGACGGAATAATTTCCCGCCCCGGACAACTGCACATTGTTCAACGTGAGCAACGCCGCGTTCTGCCCGTTCAAATTCACGCCTTCCTTGCGCCACTGATAATGGAGCGGCGCGGTCCCGCCCGCCGTGACGGTGAACTGCACCGTCGCGCCCACGACCGCGAGCTGGCTTTGCGGCGGCACGGCGATGGACGCGGGCACCAGCACCGTGAGCGTCGCGCCCTGGCTGAAGATGTAGCTCGCCGCGTTGTTGATCACCACGCGGTAGAGTCCGGCGTCCGCGCCCTGCGCGTTGACGACGGTGAGCGTGGCGTTGGTCGCACCAGGCAGGTTCGTCCCGGCGCGCACCCATTGGTAAGTGAGCGGCGCGGTCCCCTGCCCCGTCACGCTGAAGACGGCGGTCTGGCCCTGCAACACCGCCTGCGACTGCGGCTGCGCGGTGATGGTCGGCGGCACGACATCGCCGGCCCCGTTGGCCGCGCCGGCGTTCGGCGCCTGCGCGATCCAGTTCAACACCTCGTTGCCGTAGAGCGACGCGGCTACGCGCTGGAGCGACGCGCCGCCGCCGTCGGCGGAAGTCGGCCACGGGTTCGTCGGCGAATAGACCACGCGGTCCACGAGAATCATCGGCACCAGTCCCGCGTCGGGATGCGGCGGAGCCTGCGGCGCATCGGGCTTCGAGAGTTCGATTGCCTCGCCCGCGTTGTCGAGACGACCCGAGTATGGGCCAACGACGATTCCATTCGTGCCGTACTTCGCGCGGAAGGCGGCGAGCGCGGGCGCATTCGTCACCGGGTCAAAAGCCACGACCGTCACGAAGCCCGACGCACCGACGGTCACGCTGGAGTTGAAAGTGAAACTCACGCCGCCGCCGAGCCGCCAGCCGTTCGTCGGGCGCAGCGGGTCGTAGAGCGGCACGGCGTTCGTCGTGAGGTTTTGCAGCTCGATGAATTCTTCGTTGGCCAGTTCCACCGCGTTCGTGCCGCTGACGGGGCGGTACATGATTTCGCTGATCACCACGGGGCCGACTTTTGGATAGCCGTTCGAGAGTCCCGTGCCGGTGCGGAACTGCGCGAGCATAGCGGGCGCGTCCGAGCCGAAGGTGCGCTGGGCCATCGCGGTGAAGTCCACGCCCGTACTCGTCGCAAAGCGCCCGAAGGAAACGCCGTTCTCCGCCGCGCCAAATTCCACGACCGCGCGATAGCCGGTGAGTTCGCCCGCGCCGTCCGCCTCGGAGAGATACACCGCGTCGCCGCGCGCGGAGTTGAGCGTGAAGTTCGTGCCGTTGCCGCTGCCGTCGGCGTTGAACTGGTTTTCGTAGATCACAGCGAACGCGCCGGGCGCGACCGTGACGTCCATCGCCACGCGGAATTTTTTCAGATCGCGTTGCGAGTTGCTGATCCACCAGCCGCCGATGGGCCGCGCGTTCGTGCCGGTGTTCTGGATTTCAATCGCATCCTCCAGCGGCGCGTCGGTGTGCGTGAGCACTTCGTTGATGACGAGTCCGGCGAGCGGCAGGTAGTTCGCCGCCTCGGGCGTGGGCGTGGTCGGGAAGCTGACGATGTTCGTGCCGCCGTCGGGCAGCCGGCCCTGCGAGACGCCTTCCAACTGCGCGGCGAAACTCACGCTGTCGAGGATGGAGAAATTCGCGGCGTAGAGGCGGATGCCGTCGGTGTCCTTGTCGAGATCGAAGCCAGTGTGATCGCGGCCATCGCTCGGATCATTGTCGGCAATCCATTTCACCCAGTCGCGCGCGCCGATGAAACTCAGGTTCGCAACCGGCGTGTTGCTCAGGCCCGCGAGCGAGAAATCATCCGTGAGATACAAACCGCCGAGACTCACCGGCGCGGCGTCGCTGTTGTGCAACTCGAACCAGTCGTTCTGACCAGGGCCGGGGTCGGCCATCCATTCGTTGATGCGGACATTCGTCGCCGAACCGAGCGGCGCGGGCGCGGCGTTGTTGCTGCCGGGCGTGACGGCGGCGAGCAACTGCCACGAGCCGCTGCTCAAACCGATGGGCGAATCCGTGGCCTGGAAGCCGTATTCGACGCGGTTCACCAACTGCCCGTTCGTGCTGAAGAGATACGCGCCGCCGCTGTTGCCACTGAGCGAGAAGCCGGAGTTCAACGGCGGATTCGTGCGCGCCGAACCGCCGTCGCACCACACAACGAGATACGCGTTCGAGGCGAGCACGGTGCCGGGCGCGAAGGTGAATTTGATCTTGTCGTCCGCATCGCTCAGGCCGAAGCCGCCGAGGTTGAAGGCGTTCGTCGTGGGGTTGAACAGCTCGACGTAATCCGCGAACGAGCCGAACGGCGAAAGGATCGCGCGCGAATTCCGCGCCAGCACTTCGTTCAGCACGGGGCCGGAATAGTTCAGCAAGTAGTTCGCCGCCGCTGGACTCAGGCTGTTCGGGAAGGCCACGAGGTTCGCCGTGCCGTCGGGCAGGCGGCCGGACGAGACGCCCTGCGACTGCGCGCCGTAGTTCACGCGCTGCACTTCCGCGCCGGTGGCGTCGTAGAGAATGATCGCGCCGACGCCCGCCGTGAGTTTGAAGTCGAGATGGTCCGCGCCCGCGCGTTCGTCCGCGATGAACTGCACGAAGCCGCCTGCCGGGACGTACGAGAGCGAGCGAATCTGGAACAGCGCGTTGCTCGTGCCGAGATACGTGTTCTGCAACGACACGGGATTCGCGGACGAGTTGTAGAGTTCGAGCCAGTCATCAAAACCGGGCGCACTGTTCGCGAGCCATTCGTTGATCGAGAGGCTCGACGCGGAGCCGATCGTGGCGGCGGCGTTGGTGGCGTTGGGTGTCGGCGTGTTCAAAGTCCACGCGCCGCCGATGCGACCGATGGTGAGGTTCGCGACCTGCGGGCCGAAGGAAATGGCGTCCACGAGATTCGTCGCCGCGTCGTAGAGCAACACGGTGTCGCCGTTGCGCCCGAGGGCGAGTCCGGTGTGGATTCCCGGTGTCACGTTGGTGACCGCGTCCGCCCACACGACGAGGAAGCCGTGCGCGGGAATGCTCGTGGTGGGGAAGACAAATTTCCGCGCGTTGCCGTCGTCGGTCAGGCTCCAGCCCGCGAGAGCGAGCGGCGAGCCGCTGGTGTTCCGCAGTTCAATCCAGTCGGGGAACGTGCCGGCGTTCGTCACCGCGCCGAGATTGTCGGCCATGATTTCGTTGAGCACGACCGCCGCCGTGAGCGCCGCGCCATTGGCCGCGCCGGGCGAGCCGCCGAAGCCCGCGCTCGCGCGCCAGTTCGCCAAATCATCCGGGTCGCCGGGGAGGTTCACCAATTCCAGCGACGCACCGGGGCCGTCGGCGCGGGTGGGCCAGCCGTTTTCGTCATCGTAAGAAACCGAGAGCACGGTGCGCCCAAAGCTGTCGAAGATCGTGATGGTCTCGCCGCCGTTGGCGAGCGTGCCGCCGAACCAGCCCGCGACCGCCACGCCGGGATAGCCGACGCTGAACGCGTTGGTGTTCAAACCATTCCCCAGCACGATGCGTTGCCCCGCCGCGAGCGTGTAGCCGAACGGGAAGGTGAAGGTGATGCCGCCGAAGGTGTGGTTGCCGAGATCGAGCGGCGTGGGTCCGGCGTTCTGCAACTCGATGAACTCGAAGGCGTCGCCGCCAAACGGATTGTACATGAGCTCCGTGACGCGCAGCGCGGGCGTGAGCGCACCGACGGTGAACGCGGCCTCCTTGAGCGCGCTCCAGTTCGTGCCCGCCAACATGCGCGCCTTTACGACCATGCTCTGACCGAGCGTGACCAGACCGGTGTAGGCCACGGCGGAGGGCGCGATGGTGCCGAGTCCGTAGGTGCGCGGGTCGGTGCCGTTGGTGGTGAAGTAAATGGTGTTCGTCGCCGACATGGTGAGCGCGAAACCGGACGGCACGCGCCCGCCGTGCTGGTTGAAGGACGGCGCGGTGTTGTTCGGGTAGATGAACTGCGCGCGCAACTGGGCCAGGAAGATGGCGCTGCGCTGCGGGAGATAAGTGCCCACGAGGCGCGTCTGCTCGGTGAGCCACTGGTCGTTGCGCGTGTAGAGTTCGTAGGGCGCGGTCTGGAACTGATGCGCGTCGCGGCGGTAATCGCCCCAGCGGGCGGATTCCAAAATGATCGGCAGGTCCAACTGCGAGGCGCGCGTCATCCAGCGGGCGACGGTGTTGGTAGGCATGAGCGCGCCATTGTTGAAGAGGGCGCGGTGCGCGCGGTCGGCGAAGTCGAGACGGTACTGCGCGTTTGTCGCGAGCTTGGTGTGCAGGCCGGACGGCACGCCGGTCGCGGCCGATCCGGACGGGCGCGTGGTGTCGTTGCGGTTCACGTCCGCGCCGAGAATGTTCTCGCCGTCCCACGGGATGTAGAAAAAGCCCGCGCCCGGCACGCGGCGGCGCACGGTGTAGAAGTTCTTGTTGAAGCCCCAGTCCTCGTGGCCCACGAAGAAGTGCAGCATCATGTAGTCAATGAACTGCGGCAGGTCGAGATACTGCTTGTATTGATCATACTGCGCGGTGGTCGCGGCGACCGGGAGCGCGAGCATCTGGTTGAACGCCACGGTCGTACCGTCCACCGCCTGGTGCGCCTCGTTGATGGCGTCGAATTCCTCCTTCTCGCCGCCGAGATACGCGGCGGCGAAACTCGCGTCCGGCCGTTCGGACGGATCGCACACGCCCCAGTAGAGACCGTTGATGAAGAGATGCACGTAACGGTTGTGTCCGGCGAGTCCGCCCATGGCGCGCATCGAATCTTTCATCCAAGCGTCGCGCGTGCGCTGCGCGCGTCCGCGCTGCCCACTATCCGGGTGCAGCCAGGAGAAATTGTAATCCATGCGCAAGTTGACCGAGTCGAACTCCTCGCGCGGCGAATCGTGGAACAACTTGTATTTCAAATTCGACGGGCCGTAGTCGCCCTTGAACTGCACCTTGAGCGGATGCTTGGGCTGCTTGAGCGGCTCGCGCGAGGCGTTGCCCTGCCCTTGCAAACCGCCGTCCGCCTGGAAGTCCGGCTCCGAGCCGTCGGGCGTGAAAAACTCCAGCGAGCACGGGCGCTCCCAATCAGGACCGCGGCTCAAGGTGTGCGTGTAGATGCCCGTGATCGGGTCCCACATGTCGGAAGGTTTGATCATCACCGAGATGACGGGCAGCGAGAGCAGCGCGTTGGTCACGAGGTTGGCGTAGAGCGCGTTGGTGAGAATCTCCGGGTCCATTTCGTAATCCGCCGGCAGCACCACGGCGCTCTGCGTGCCGAAGGTGTTCGGGAAATTCGTCCCCGGATTCGCGGGCTGTTTGAAAATGGAATCGAGGAACAGATACGAATGCGACTCGGCCTTCGACGGCAGCGCGTTGGACGCAAAGGCCGCAAGCCGCAGCGTGGTCGAGTTCGTGATCCACAACGGCGCGTTGTAAGCGAAGCCCGTGCCGGCGGTCGGCTCGCTGCCGTCGGTGGTGTAGCGAATCGCCGCGCCGGGCAGGTCACACGTCGCGACGAGATTGAACGGCTGGTCGAAGTAGCCGCGCTTCACGCTCACGTTCGGCTTGGGCGCGACGAGCGTGATGGTGCTCACGCCGTTCGCCGCGCCGGGCGTGGGCGGGAAGAAGTAGCGCCACTCGTTCGAGTTCACGCGGCCGTAGCTGTAGTCGTTGCGCTGCTCGGGATACTCGGGCGCGAACTCCGTCGTGGCGCGGCGCGGGAACTCGGCGTTGAACAGCGCGAGATATTTTCCGAACGGGTTGAGTTTGAATTTCGTGTGCAAACGGTTCGTGCCGCCGAGCACTTTGCGGTCGAGTCCCGAGGCGTAGAGGACGAGATACTGGCCGTTCGTGATCGTCACGTCAGGGAACGTCCAGAGGCCGGGCTGCTCCCGCTCGTTGCTCAACGACCAGCCGAGCAGCCGCACGTTGTTCGTGCCGCGATTGAACAGCTCGATCCAGTCCTGCGGCTGGTTGAACTCATCAATGTCCAGCACGCCGTTGGTGAACAGGTTCGCGGCGACAAACTCGTTGATGATCACGTCGCCGGTGAAGGGGCCGGGATTCAGCGTCACCGTCCAAGTGCCGCCCGCGAAGGCGTTCGTCGAGGCGTCGCGGATGTTGTGACCGACCGCCCACGCGAGCGTCACGGTGCCGCCGGCGGGTGCGGGAAATTGAAACGTGTACGGTCCTGCGCCCGCGCCCACGGCGGAGGTGGCTGGCACGCCATTGATGAGCAGGTCGCCCGCATCCACGCCCAGCACCGGCTCGCTGAAGCGCACCTCGACCTGGCCGAGCGCGGCGACGACGGAGTTCGACGCGGGCGTGAGCGTGACGAGCGTCGGCGGCGTGTTGTCCACGTAAAAATAACTCCAGGTGTTGCTGGCCTCCTGCATCCGCACGCCCGACTCGTCGAGGATGACCTGGTTCGCGTCCCAGCCCACCGTCACCACGCCGACCGGCGGCGGATTGATGGTGAAGGTGTAGGTCGTGTTCGAGCCGGTGAAGCTGATCGGCGTGTCGCCATTGATCACAAAATCGTCGCGCGCCACGCCGGTCACGTTGCGGTTGAAGACGACGGTGATTTGCGAGAGCACGTTGCTAACGGTCGCGCCAAACGGCGGCGTGGCACTGAGGACGCGCGGCGCGTCAATGAAGTGAGTGAACGTCCAGGTGTTCGTGGGGTTGAACAGATTGCCCGCGAGATCGCGAATGGTGGTGGCCGGTTGCCACGCGACATTCATCACGCCGGGAACCGGCAGGGGAAAACGGAACGGCCAGCTCGAAGGCGAATTGGAAAGGAGCGTGGTCGCGGACGCGCCGTTGATGAGTAGATTTGTTGCGCGTACGTTCGTCACGGACTCGCTGAAGACGACGGTGATTTGCACCAGGTTCGTGTTCAAGCTGCCGGGCAAGGGCACGAGGCTTTGCACGAGCGGCACCAAGGAGTCCACGACGCCGGCGGTAAGCTCGGGGTTGGCGAAGAAGTCCGTGTCGTTCGAGCTGACGTTGAAAATTTGCGCGGCCATGATGTTCGTGCCGAGCCGGAGGAGATTGGTGAAGAAATTGATCTGACGCGGCGGCGTGAAGAAGGCACCGCTGGGCGCGTTCGTGTTGTAAGGCTGAAAGGAGCCGGGCACGCCCAGGCCGCCCTGCCGGTTCACTTCCACGCCGTTCAGCCAGGTGATGTAGGCGTCATCCGCCCAGGGCCGGTTGGTGAGCGCGATGTATTGGGCGACGTTCGTGAGCACAAAGACCTTACGGATGAAGATGCAAGTGTAGTTGCTCCGCATGTCCGTGAGCAGCGTGCCGTTGGTGAACAGGGCGTTGGTGGCAAAGTAATAAAACGGCGCGGGTCCCGACTCCCACGTCGAGTCGTCGAAGGTGTTCGTGCGCCATTCCGTGGGCGGCGTCGAGGCCTCGTTCGTGCCGCGAAAGAAGCGCCAGGTGGAGTTCGAGGACACCAGCGTCTCGGACGTGCTTTGCCCGCGCACGTCCATTTGAGCGAGCGCCCCGAGCAACAGGAGCAGCCAGAAAAATTTCGCCGGGAAGAATCCCGGCCCGCGTTGGAGCCATTCACGTTGTGTCATGATGAAAAAAAATTCGGCGAACAGCGGCTGGCCGTTCCACAGTTTGGGTGCGCCGCGAACGTGACGTTCCAGTGACGAAACGGCAACCAGCCGTGCGCGTTACGTGTAAAGCCAGCGCCGTCGAAAGAAGCACCGTCCACCAGGAGCAGGCAAATTCCCTCTCGCCCCTTGAACGTCGCTCGCGCAGTCTCGTTCGCACACCGATGAATTTGCTTCGCCATTTCTTTCTCGCCGCGCTGGCGCTCACGCCGCTCCGGGCCGCCGACCAGCCGCAGTGGGGCCAGGCCTGGACGCGCAACATGGTTTCCAGTGAACGCGGACTGCCCGCGGACTTCGATCCGAAGACGGGGCGCAACATCAAGTGGGTCGCGAAACTGGGGAACGAAACGCATTCCACGCCGGTCATTGCCGATGGCCGCGTCTTCATCGGCACGAACAACGGCGACCCGCGCGATCCGAAGCACGAGGGCGACCGGGGCGTGCTCATGTGCTTCGAGGAGGCGACGGGAAAATTGCTCTGGCAACTCGTCGTGCCCAAGCGCGAGGAAGACAAGTATCACGACTGGCCCAAGTGCGGCATCTCGTCTCCGGCGACGGTCGAGGGCAACCGCGTCTATGTCGTGGACAATCGCGGCGCGGTTTTGTGTCTCGACGTGAAAGGGATGGCCAACGGCAACGACGGGTCATTCCAAGACGAGGGCGCTTACATGGTGCAGCGCCCCATGTCCGAGGTGACGAACCAAGCCACACCGCGCGCCACCGCACCCCAGACCCCGGACGCCAAACCCCAAACCCCACTCACTCCCGGCCCGCTCGACGCGGACATCGTGTGGAAGTTTGACCTCACGGCGGGCGCGGGCATCTGGTCGCACGACGGCTCGCACAGTTCGATTCTCATTCACGGCGATCATCTCTATCTGAACTCCGGCACGGGCGTGGACAACACGCACCGGAAAATCCGCACGCCGAACGCTCCGGGCCTCGTGGTCTTAGACAAGCGCACCGGCGCCTACGTCGCGCGCGACAACGAGGGCATCGCGCCGGAGACATTTCATTGCAACTGGTCCTCGCCCTCGCTCGCCGTGGTGCGCGGCAAGGAGACGATTTTTTTCTGCGGTGGAAATGGAGTTGTCTATGGCTTTGAGCCGCTGCCCAAAAGTTTCAAAGCGCCGACCGCCATTCCCGCCCCGTTGAAAAAAGTTTTCCAGTTCGACTTCGACCCCGACGCGCCGCGCTCTGAAGTCCATCGCTTCACCACCAACCGACGCGAAGGGCCGAGCAACATTTACGGGATGCCGGTCTTTCTCGACGGCAAACTCTACGTCGCCGGCGGCGGCGATATTTTCTGGGGCAAGAACGAGGCGTGGTTGAAGTGCATTGACGCCACCCAGACCGGCGACATCACCCGCTCGGCGCAATTATGGACTTATCCATTGGAGAAACACGTCATGGCCACGCCCGCGATCTTCAACGGCCTCATCTTCATCGCCGACATCGGGCGCAAGATGCACTGCGTCGAGGCTGCCACAGGCCGACCGCTTTGGACGCATGACATCAAAGGCGACTCCTGGGCTTCGCCTTACGTTGCGGATGGCAAAGTGTATCTCGGCACGCGCGCAGGAAATTTCTACGTGTGGACTGCGACGCGGGAAAAGCAGGTACTGATGGAGGCGGAATTAAAAACCCCGATCAGCGCCACGACGGTGGCGGCCAACGGCGTGCTCTACGTGGCCACGATGCAAAATCTCTACGCGATTGCGACCGGCAAACCGTAGCCAACACAGCCGCCCCAGTTTTTCCTTCGCCCGTCCGCCGCGCCGCCCTTAGCTTTGCGGCACGCATGAAAGTGAATCTCGCTTATGGCCAGGGCTGGTTGCCGGTGGAATTTCCCGACGGTCGCACGACCGTGATCGAGCCGGGCCACACGCCGGGACTGGCGGATGAAAAGAGCGCGGTGCTGCGCGCACTGGAACAGCCGATTGGCTCACTGCCCTTGCTCAAGCTGCTCACGCCGAAGACGAAAGTGTGCGTCCTCTTCACTGACATCACGCGCGCCACGCCGAACGACCGCATCATTCCCTGGCTGCTGGCGCATCTGGAAACCGTGTTGCCGCGCGAGAACATCACGTTGTTGAACCAGCTCGGCACGCATCGTCCGAACACGCAGGCCGAACTGGAAAGGATGCTCACGCCCGCCGTCGTGGCGAATTACCGCGTCTTGAACCACGAGCCGGAGAACGACGACGCGCTTCAACAAGTCGGCGTGATGAGCGATGGCGTCCCCGCCCTGCTCAACAAGCACGCGCTCGCGGCAGACCTGCGCATCGTCACCGGTTTCATCGAGCCGCATTTCTTCGCGGGGTTCAGCGGCGGCATCAAAGGCATCATGCCCGGCGTCGGCGGACTGCGTTCGGTGATGAGCAACCACGGCTTCCGCAACATCGGCGATCCGAACGCAACCTTCGGCATCAACGAAGGCAATCCGCTCTGGATGGAATTGCGCGACATCGCGCTAAAGGCTGGCCCGAGTTTTATTCTCAACGTCACGCTCAACGAGCAACGGCAAATTACCAACGTCTTCGCGGGTGACATCTTGAAGGCGCACAAGACCGGCACCGAGTTCGTGCGCCAGAACGCAATGCAGCCGGTGGATGAATCCTTCGACGTCGTCGTGACCACGAACAGCGGCTATCCGCTCGACATGAATTTGTATCAGGGCGTAAAGGGCATGAGCGCGGGCGCACGCATCATCAAGCCCGGCGGCAC
Source organism: Akkermansia sp. (assembly GCA_043757045.1). Taxonomy (GTDB): domain Bacteria; phylum Verrucomicrobiota; class Verrucomicrobiia; order Limisphaerales; family SIBH01; genus JANNGC01. The sequence continues at coordinate 20,234 of JAYVQC010000157.1, forward strand.
GCTCATCCTCGCGGCGGAATGCAGCGAAGGCATCCCGGCGAATAGTCCGCTCGATAAGTTACTCCGCGCCGTTTCTTCGCCCGAGGAATTGCTCGGCCTGCTCGCGCAGCCCGGCTTCGTGCGCGCCGAACAATGGCAGGCGCAGATTCAGGCCATCATCCAGCGCAAGGCCCGCGTGCTCGTGCACAGCAAGATTCCCGACGAAGTGATTCGCGCCGCGCACTTGCAGCCGTGCCACGACATCGCGGCGGAAGTCGCCAATTGCCTCCGCGACCTCGGCCCCGCCGCGCGCGTCGCGGTGTTGCCACAGGGTCCGCTGACGATTCCGTATCTGGTCGGCGGCGCAGCGCAGTTGCAGCGGGCGGCGTAATACTTTCCCGAAACGAGGCGACGGACATGGGTGGTGAATAACTTTCCAGCAAGTCGCCGCGCATTCCATGAACACAGGACACTGGCGACGTGTCCACTTTCCCGCCGCGTGAATTGCGGCCACATCGCGCGCCCGGATTCCTCCCAGGTCGCGGTGCGGTGATGAAGTCCGTCGCGGATGCGGCGGCTCCATCGCACACAACCCAACTCTAAAACCATGAAAGACCTTGTTCTGAGGATGGCCGGTCGCGCTTCCGATCTGGCTGACACTCAACCCCTGCTCGCGCTCTGTCTGGGCGCGGCGCTCTTCGCCGTGTTTCTGTCGCTCTGGCTCCGCGCTGGAGTTCAAGTTGGAGTTCAACCTTCAGGTTGCTCCCCTTCCTCGCTCGAAGACACCGAACGCACCAAACACTCCCTGCTCTGGACGCTCTACCACCAAGCCGCGCGTTTCCTGCTCGCGCTGTCCGTCGTGCTGCTGCTCACGCAAACACTCGGCGTGCTGCGCAGTTATCTCCGCAAGTCCGTCGCCAATTTCCAGCAAACGCACGGGCGCGTAACCGACGTGAATTACCACGCCGTGCAAACCATCTGGGGCGCGGAACAGACGCAGCGTGAGCTAACGCTGCAAGTGTTCTACGAGGAGGAAGTGATCGAACGCACCGAGTTTGAAGACCCGGCCAAGCCCGCCCTCATCCGCAAGAAAATGGTGAAGCACAACGTGGTCGGAAACCCATTCGTCGCTGCGCGCCACGCCGTGACGCTCACGCAGAATGCGCGCAAGAAAGGCTCGGCACTCTACGGTGGCTACGAAACGGCATGCCGCCTTGCGTGGAAGCTAAAAAGCCCCGCCGACCGCGCGACGAAAGGCACGCTACGCTTCCCGCTCCCGGCGCGCGGCGCGATGTATGACGAACTGACCGCCACGGTGAATGGCGAAGACGTGCTGCCGAAGATGGAATTGAGCGAAGCCGCGCTGACACTGACGCGCGACCTCGCGCCGCGCGAGGAACTCACCGTGACCATTTCCTTCAAGAGCCGCGGCATGGCGCAATGGTATTTCCAAGTCGCGGAACAACGAGAGATTCGTGACTTCCAACTCACGTTGAATCTCCCGGACTTGCCGAAAGCAAAACTCAATTATCCCGAAGGCTGCATGTCGCCGACGGAAGTGAAACCGAGCGCGGACCAGCGCGGCTCCACCCTGACCTACCGCCTTGATCACGCCATCTCGCAGAAAGGCATGGGCATCGCGCTCCCCACCCTGCCCCAGCCCGGAGCGACTACGAACGCCGTGCTCGGCGAAGCGGAGCGTGGCTGGACGATGATCGCCGCGCTGCTGCTGCTGGGCATGACGCTCGCCAAAGTCCGGCACGCGCCGCTGCTCGGTGTGTTGTTCGTGTCGGCAGCGGCTCTCGGCTTCGGCGTGCTGGGGGATTTCAGCGATCTGCTGTTCGGCTTCTGGGGCACGGCGCTGATCGTTTTCCTGCCGCTGCTGTTGTTGCTCGCGTGGTTCGTCAGGAAAATTGTCAGCGGACGGTCGGGAGATTTACTCGCCGCACTGCTGTTGGTCTTCGGACTGATTTACCCAACGGCAGCGGGCCTGGACGCTGAACGGCAAAGTCTCTACTTCAACGTGTGTGGATTTCTCTTTCTCGCTTTCACGGCGTGGCAACTGGCGGATGAACTCCGTGCCTCATCCACGGAGCCAAGTCGTAGCCCGCAGCCCGCGGCGTGAAGCGCGGCGTTCGACGCGCGCACTGCTCCACGAACGCAGCGCAGACCCAAAAGGCAAGGGGGATTTTCCTCCGCGCCTTTTTTCATTGGAGAGCGGACTTTCCAGTCCGCAGCAAGGTGCGACGACGGAAGGGTTATTTCGAGGCCAACGCGTCCGGTCGGGGTACGTTGCTGCGGAGGGGAATGTCCGCGCTC
>JAYVQC010000158.1:0-5813 GCA_043757045.1 Akkermansia sp.
GGGCGGGACGTTAATCTCGTTCACGACCACGTTGAACGTGCCGGTCGCGCTCAAAGATTGCGCGTTCACCGCCAGCGGATTGTTGTCGAACACGCGCACGGTCACCGGGTGAGTGCCCGGCCCTTGATTTTCCAGCGGCGTCCAACTCACCACGCCTGCTGGCGAAACGGTCAGTCCGCTCGGTCCCGACAGCAAAGCAAACGTCAGCGTGTTCGTCGGTACATCGAGATCGTTCCCGCCGATGGTGACGTTGAGCGCCGTGAGTTCATCGATGGTTTGCGTTGGCGGCAGTTGTAACGTCGGTGGTTTGTTCACCTCATTGACGGTGATGGTGAAAGTCTCCGAATCATCGAACAGCGGTATGCCATCGTCGCGCACACGCACCGTGACCGTGTAGGTATTCGAGCCTTGCACTTCGGTCGGCGTCCACGAGAAGACGCCCGTGACCGGATTGATCGTGGCGCCGGCGGGCGCACCCGCATCGAGACTCCACGTCAGCACATCGTTCGGCAATTCCACGTCGGTGGCCGTCGCGGTGAAGGTGAAGTTCGATTCCTCGTTGATCACGCGGTTGCCGATGGCACTCAAAACGGGCGTATGGTTGCCCGGAATGATCTGGACGCTGTAGGGAATCGGAGTGCTGACGACGACTGGATTGAGGATGAGCAAATGCGCGCCGGCCAGCGTGGGAGTGGTCTCGAAATCATTGCCGGCGTAAGTGCCGACCAGAAGCACGTTGTCGAAATCATAAAGCAGCTGCGAACCGTTGCCATCCGGCGCGGCCAAATTATCGAAGTAGAGCCGCAACCCCGGAGTGATCGGCACGCGATAGAGCGCGGCGTGGAAATTCGTGAGGTTGTTCGTGAGCACCGTGTTGTAAGCCACCAGAGGCGCAGCCGCCGCGTCGAGGAAGCGGAAACTGTAGCTGCCCGTCGTGGTGTTCCCGCTGTAGATGCGCGCCAGGTACGTGCCGGAAAAGGCCAGCGTGATCGGCGCTCCTTCCGCATCCGTGTTGTGGTCGAACACCACGCCGCCCACGGGATCGATAAGCCGCACGTTGATGGCTTCGTAATCGTATTGCAGCGCGTCGTAATACAATTGTTGCCCCGCCGTGCCGGTGAACGTGTAGTAGTCCAATTCGCCCGGCTCGTTGAGAACGCCGTTGAAGGTCGCGCCAATGGTCAGTGCATTCGTCGTGTCCGTCGGCGTGACCACGCGCACTGAGTACGGCGCGGGATTGGTGTCCGTGCCGAAACCGACGATCAGCAAGTATGGGCCGGTCTGCGGGAGCGTCACTTCAAAGTCGCCGGAGAGGGCGGCACCACCGAGTTGCTGGTTTTGCGGTCCATACAAATACCACAACGGAACGGTATTCGTGGGCATCCCGTCGAAGTAGAGGCGCTGCCCCGCCGTGCCGTTCAAGCGATACAAGTCGAAGCGCGTGCCCGGATCGAGAGTGCCGTCGATTTGTGTGTCGAGCACGAGCGTGGTGGCGGGTGCCTGCGCGGCGTCGAGCAGACGGAAGCCGTAATCCACCGCGGGATCTGCCGTGTAGCTTTCCAACGTGAGATAATAAGTGCCCGAGAGGCTGAGCGTGAGGGGACCGACATCGGCGTCACTGTTGTGATAGAGAAAAGAATTTCCCCCGATCGGATCAAATAGCCGCACCGTGATGCCCTCAAACTGGTAATCCAGACCGTCGTAAAGCAACCGTTGCTCCGCCGTGCCGGTGAACCGATAAATGTCCGTGCGAAATCCGGGCGACATCGTGTTCCGATGCGTCGCCCCGAAAACCAGATTGCTCACGCTCGAACTCGTGAGATCGACCAGTTGGAAACGGAACGCGCCATCCGTTACGCCAATCACGTTCAACGTGTAGGCACCGTTGGTCGGCAGGAAATAGGGACCGGAGTCTGAACTCGAATTGAAATTAAACACCAGGGTGCCGTCCGGCGCGACAAGTTGAAAAAGCGCGGCTGACCCGTTGGTCAGGTTATCGAAATAAACCGGGAGGCCAGCGGTGCCGACGTAGGCGTAGGCATTGGTTTGAGCGAAAGTGGTCGTGCCGCCATACGTGACGCCGAAACCGGCGGGCGTGCCGTTGGAACTGCTCAGGAGCGAAACTTGGAACTGATAATCCAGCGTGCCGATGAGGTCGGCGCTCCCAACAATGCTCAACGCGTAAGTGCCCGTCACCGGCAGGACGATTTCGCCGAGACTGTTCTGGATGTTTTGGGCCCAAAGGTTGCCGTTATCGAGCCCGATGAGAGACCAGTTCGCGTTGCCACTGCTTGCCGCGAGGTTGGTGATGAGGAGCCGCTGTCCCGCCGTGCCGTTGATGCGATAAAGATCCGTTTCAATTTGCGGACTGAGCTGGGCGGTGACGGTCGTGCCGTAAGTGATGGCAGGTGCAGCGGCCAAATCCAAAAGCTTGAACCGGTAATCGCCGGTCGTTTCGCCGCTACCCCGAAGCACCAGCGTGTAAGCGCCCGAATGCAGCAACGTGAAGAGGCCCACATCATTGTCGGCGTTGTGGCTGATATGCACGACATTCCCCGCCGGGTCCAAGAGTTGTACCGACATCGAATCGAAGTCGGCTTCCAGCGCGTCGTAGAAGAGCCGCTGGCCCGCCGTGCCGGTAAACGTGTATCGATGCTCCTCGCCCGCTGCGGCAATGGCGTTGGTGTAGCCCGTGCCGAAAGCCAGGGGGACCACGGTTGTCGTCGGGACACTGACGCGAATCGAGTAGGGCAACGGATTGGTATTTCCACTTTGATAAACCGAGAGCAAATAAGTGCCGGTCACGGGGAGGACGTGCTCGAATTCACTCTGTAGGGAATTGCCGTTGAGACCGCCGTTGTCCGGCCCATAAAAAGACCAACTGCCGCCCGTATTCGTGTCGGCACCGACGAAATACAAACGCTGTCCGGCCGTGCCATTGATGCGGTACCAATCCACCTCGGTGCCGGGAGCGAGAACGCCGTTCACGGTGGTGTTGAGCGCCAGCGTTTGGACAGGCGGCAAACTCATGTCGATCAGACGGAAGCGATAAGTTCCCGTCGCAATGCCGTAGCCCCGGATGACCAGCGTGTAAATGCCGCTCTCGGCGAGGGTGAACGAACCGACGTCGCTTTCCGCGTTGCCGTCGATCCAAACGCCTCCGCCGTTTGGATTCATGAGAAAAACACGTAGTGAATCGGCGTCCGCATCCAGCGCGTCGTAATGGAGCCGCTGTCCTGCCGCGCCGGTGAACGTGTAATGAAACTCCTGGCCCACCTGCGCGACGGCGCCCGTCACGACCGTGCCCAGGGTCAACGTGTTCGTTGTCGAAGTGCCGAGCACCGTGCGGAAGGAATAGGGCAGCGCATTGGTATCACCGGCGTTGTGAAACGCCGCCACCAGATAGGTGCCCGTCTGCAGAAGCAGATGTTCGAAGTCGGCGGCTAGACTGTTTCCGCTGAGACCCTGGTCCTGCGGCCCGAAGAGCACAAAACTGCCGGCCGTATTTGTTTCCGCGCCATCGAAGTAAACGCGCTGCCCAGCCGTGCCGGAAAAACGATACCAGTCCGTTCTTGTTCCCGGATCGAGCACGCCATTGACGGTCGCGCCGAACGTCAGCACCGCCACGGGGCTTTGCGCCATGTCGAGGAGCCGGAAGCTGTAATCCAAAGTCGGATCGTCGGCGTAACTCTCCATGAGGAGGTAATACGTTCCGGGCTGCGTAATCGTGAAGGGTCCGAGGTCGTAACTCGCATTCCCGTTGATAAAAACGATGCCTCCGTTCGGCTGCACGATGCGCACTGTCACCGCGTCGTAGTCCGGATCCAACGCGTCGTAATGCAAGCGTTGTCCCACACTGCCGGTGAAGCGGTGAAGGTCGGTGCGGAAGGGGGCGGTGATGGTTTGCGCATTCGTCGCGCCGAACGTGATCGCCGGGGCCGCGCCGCCGTCCAGCAATCGGAAATTGAATGGACCGTCGCCGTAGCCCACGACTTCCAGACGATAGTTCCCCGAACGCGGGAGCACGAAAGGTCCGACATCACTGGTGCCGCCCACGCAAAAGCCAGGCACTTGCTCATCCGCGGGATCGTACAGGCAAATGATCGCAGGTGTGGTGTTTGTCAGCGCATCGAAAAAAACGACCGTGCCCGCGGGGGCCGTGTAGGTGAACAGGTTCGTCTGTCCCGCTGTCGTTGTTCCGCTGCGAATCGTACCGAACCCGCTCGTGCCGCCGCTCGGGTTGCTGATCAAATTGATGCGGAACACGTAGTCCAGCACCCCAATCGAATCGACCGCGCCTTCGACCAGCAACAGGTAGCTGCCGGTGACTGGCAACACGATCTCGGCGGGCGTGGTGCCGATGTTTTGATTGAAGAACGTCTGGTCATCCTGGCCGAGCAATCGCCAGCTCCCGTTGCCCGAGCTTGCGGAGATGTTCGTCACGCTGAGGCGCTGGCCCGGCGCGCCGTTGAACCGATACGCCACGGTGGCGCTTTGCGGATTGAGCTGGCCGGTGACGTTCGTGCCGTAACCGACGAGCGTCCCGTTCCCTGCGTCCAGAAAGCGAAAGTTGTAATTCCCAACCGCGTCGCCAACGCCATTCACGAGCACCGAGTAGGTTCCCGTTTCGGGCAGGAAGAACGGGCCGGCGTCTGAACTCTGATTGCGAGGGAAGTTTGGTATCAACGCACCGCTCGGCGTGTAAAGGCCCACATTGATGTTCTCGTAATCCAGATCGAGCGCGTCGTAGTACAAGCGCTGACCCACGCTGCCATTGAAGGTGAAGCGATCGTGCTGGCCGGGCAGCGCAATGGTCCCCGAATTCGTGGCACCCAGGGCCAGAGGCAGCACCTTCGGTCCCGCGTAGGTAGAAAATGAAAAGACAACAGAACAGATCACCGTCAACGTGTGCTTTGCATTCATAACTGGAAATGGACTGCGCGTTTGAGAAACGGACAGATGCCTTGTAACGAGCCGCTGCAGGAATAGCCAACCGAAAATGCGGAGCGGACTTGTGACTGTCGTGTAGCAAGGGCCGGCCCTCGACTTGGGGTGCAGGTATGACGTCACCCGCCGTGACAAATCGTTTGCCGCGTGAAGTGTGCTCCGCTAGTACACGTCCACTAAACCTATGAAATCGTTGTGCGCCGCCGCCGCTGCTTTGCTTTCGACCGCCGCCTTCTCGTGGGCGGCGACAGGAGATTACAAACCTTCGCGCGCGGGATTTGATTTTCCCATCTACACGAACCAGCCGCCCAAGAACATGCTCGACAACGATCCGGTGCGCCGCGCGGCCAGCAGTCCGGCGCTTGCGCCCGAGGAAACGCGCAGGCTGATTCAAGTGCCGCCCGGTTTCGAGGTGCGCCTCTTCGCTGCCGAACCGATGGTCGTGAATCCCGTGGCCATGACGTGGGACGAGCGCGGGCGTTTGTGGGTCGTGGAACTTTACGAGTATCCCAAGGGTGCGCCGAAAGGCGCGAAGGGCCGCGACCGCATCAAGATTCTCGAAGACACGGACAACGACGGTCAGGCCGACAAGGCCACGGTGTTTGCGGATGGTTACTCGCTCGCCACGGGCATCGCGCTTGGGAATGGCGGCGTTTATCTCGGCGCGGCTCCGAATCTTTACTTCCTCCAGGACACGAACGGCGACGACAAGATGGACAAGGAGACCGTCTTGCTCACCGGCTTCGGCATGGAGGATCGTCACGAGTTGCTCAATGGCTTCGCGTGGGGACCGGACGGCTGGCTTTACCTGACGCACGGCGTCTTCACGCACTCGAAGGTGAAGCGTCCTGTAGCGGCGTCTCGTG
>JAYVQC010000159.1:0-22325 GCA_043757045.1 Akkermansia sp.
CCGCCGCCGGCTGGATTTACCTCGCCATGACCCGCCTCATGCTCCGCCGACTCGCATGAACATTGGTTCATTTTGATTTTTCAGACCGGCTCTAAGACAATTTAGTGCATCTGTCGGCAGTTCTGGCATGGTCATATCTTCCCCCACCCTTTGCTCCGGCTGCTCTGCAAAATCCAGCCAGAGTTTTCACGGCGGGAGAATGAGCGGGATCGCCTGCCGCTTGTTGCGCTTGTAGATCGCGAAGTCCCGCCGGTCGGTGGTGATGACGGGATGGTCGGGAAACAGTTCGCTCATGCGGACGACGCAGAGGTCGCACAGGTCGGGCTGACGGTCGGCGTAGCGCGCGGCCAGTTCGGCCACATGCGCGCGGTTGTCTTCCAGACTGAAGGAGAGTTCCACGAGTCCGCTGGCCAGCACTTCGAGGACGAGGGGCACGCTGTTCAGGAGGTAAGCCGCCTCGGTGAGAACGGATTCGCAGGTCAGCAGCGGCTCGGTCACTTGCGCCGCCAGTTCCTCGGCCCAGGCATGGTGCTGGTCGTGGGAGTTCAGGAAGGCGACTAGAAATCCGGTATCAGCAATGGCTTTCATCGCTTGCCAAAACCCTCGCGGGTGGAGAGGTCGCGGGGGCCACGGGCTTTTCCAGCGAGTGCCATCCATGGCTTGCTGGCGGTGGTGGAGCGCGCCTTTTCCAACTGCTGGCGGACAACTTCACCCTGGGTCAGGCCGGTGCTTTCGGCGGTTTGCTTGACCCATTCAGAGAGTTCCTGCGGGAGCCGAATGCTGAGTGTGTTGCTCATACGGCAGAAGTGTAGGACATGAATTTTTGAAAGCAATCCTGGCTTTGCGGGCGCCGGTAATGGGTGGGCAGCGCGGTGGGGTGAGACTCTGTCGAACCCGATTTCGAGCGCAGCGGGGTGAGCGCAGCGAGCATCTCCCTCTTGCGGTCACGTCCGCCGGAGATGCTCGCTGTGCTCGCGCCTCCTGCGTCCGGCAGTCAGGTTCGACGGAGTCTTACCCCACCGAATTGGCTGGCTCGACGGGAGTCTCGCCCCACCACATGGCCGTTTCGGCCAAAGTGCTTGTCAGCGAGGTTGGTTTCGCTAGCCTCGCCCGACAGCAAATTTAAGCGGCGTGACCGCGCCGAGAACCAACACACATTTATGGCCGACAAAACAAACAAGCAGCCCGAGAACGTCCCCGGCAAATGGTACGTGGATAACACCTGCGTCCCCTGCAATTCCTGCATGGACGAGGCCGGCAATCTTTTGAAATACAGCGAGGATCAGTCGCATGTGTTTTTCTTCAAGCAGCCGGCCACGCCGGACGAGGAAGCGGCGGCGGGGCGCGCGTTGGACATCTGTCCGACCGGCTCCATTGGCAACGACGGCGCGTAGTTTCCCCTTCTCACTCTTACTCCTAATCTTCTTCCTAATCTCCCGCCGTCCCTCCGGGAACGGTGATTAAGATTAGGAGGAAGATTAAGATTATGACTCCAACTATGGCTTCTCTCTCCAACAAGTGGGTGCTCATCACCGGCGCATCGAGCGGCTTTGGCGAGGCGGCGGCTCATGCCTTCGCGCGCGAGGGCGCGAAGCTGCTGCTCGGCGCGCGGCGCGTGGACCGTCTCGAACAGGTCGCGGCGGCGGCGCGGAAGCTCGGCGCACCGGACGCACAAGTCTGCGCGCTGGACGTGGCTTCGACGCCGAGCGTGGAGGCGTTTGCCGCCTTCGTGAAGAGGCACACGGACAAGCTCGACGTGCTCATCAACAACGCGGGCGGCGCGAAAGGGATCGACACCGTGGCCAACGGCAAGGACGCGGACTGGGAGTTCATGATGCAGACGAACGTGCTCGGCGTGCTGCGCGTGACGCGGGCGTTGCTGCCGTTGATGACGATTAACCCCGGCAGCTCGATCATCAACATTGGCTCCATTGCGTCGCGGACGGCGTACGAAGGCGGCTCGGCGTATTGCGGGGCGAAGGCGGCGGAGCTTCAAATCACCCGGGCGCTGCGGCTGGAAATGTTCGGCACGGGCGTGCGTGTGTCGTCGGTCGATCCTGGTCTGGCGGAGACGGAATTTTCGCTGGTGCGTTTCGACGGTGACGCCGAGCGCGCGAAGAAAATTTATGACGGCGTGAATCCACTGACCGCGCCGGACATCGGTGAGACGCTGGTCTGGGTGGCGAGCCGCCCGCCGCATGTGTGCATTGACGAGATGGTGATTAAATGCACGGACCAAGCGGCGATTTACAAACTCTACCGGCGGACGAAGTAGGGGGCGGTTGAAAGTGGCAGGTTCAACAAGGCGCGTGCCGGTGCGAACCTGCCACCTTCAACTTTCACCCTGTCACTCACTGCACCGGCGGCGGGGACGTGTGCTTCCAGCTTTTCACCAGACCCTTTTCAAAAACCACTTCGGCCGCCGTGTAACGGTACGGGATGTATTCGTAATCCAGCGTGGGCAGAGGTTGCACGTAGCCGTAGCCGTGTCGTCCGCCACCGTAGTAGCCGCCACCGTAGTGGCTGTAATTCCAGCGCCGCTGCTCCTGATAACCCGTCCCGGTGTAAATCCACATCGTGACCGGCCCGGCGGCAGTCTCACTGCTTTGCACTTGCGAAGGCTGACCCCACGCAATGAACACCGCATCCTCGCCCATGCCGATTTTGATGTGACCCTGGTCCACGAGCGCGCGCTGCTCGGGGGTAAGCGCGGCGTAGGCGGAAGCGCGCTCGGTCTTGCGCGTCTCGACGGTGCTTTGCGTCGTGGCGCAACCACTCACCAGAACGGTGAGCAGACAAATCAGGCCAAAGGTTTTCATCATTCAAACTCCTTCGCTGGAAATCTCCGGGACGCGCCGCGTGAAGTAAAGCGGACCTGGGGCATTCCTGTTCACGCGACAAACTTCACCGCTTCAGGAACTCCACCTTTGCCGTCAGCTCGGGCGTGAGGAATTTGTCCGGGTCGCGAATCTGCACCTTCAGTTGCAACGTGCCTTTCTGGCGGTTGGCCTCCGGCGCCATCTCGGCGATGTAACCGCGATACGTTTTATCAGGATACGCCTCGGGGCTGACGCGGCATTCCTGGTTGAGCGAAACTTTCGCCACGTCGGCTTCGTTCAAATCAATCTCCACCTGCAAGTCCTTGGGATCGGCCACGGCCAGAAACGCCGTGCTCGGCCCGCGCCCGCCGCCGAAACTCTGCGGCGTGACCAGTTCGCCCTGGTCCACCAGCTTCTCCAAAACCACGCCGCTGATCGGCGAGCGGATGACGGTCCAGTCGAGGTAGGTGCGCGCGAGTTGCACGCCGGCCTCAGCCTGTGCGAGCGAGGCTTTGACGGAGGCCACGCGGAGGCGCGTCTCGTCTTCGAGTTGCTTGGTCTCGATGTTCAGCACGATCAGTTCACGGGCCCGGCGGTAATCAATCTCGGCTTTCTCCACCGCGACTTGGGCGTTCGCCACCTGCGCCTCGCCTTCGAGGACGCGCGCGCGCTGCTCTGCGTCATCCAGCAGTACCACGACCTGGCCGTTCGTCACCGTGTCCCCTTTCTTCACGCCGATCCATTTCACCACGCCGAGGAAGCGCGGGGAGATTTCGATGCGCTCGCGGTTCACGATGTAGCCGCTGACGGTCAACATCGTGTCGGGCGCGGAACCGGATACCACGACGTTGGTGGCGGAGTTGGTGGAAGGGCCGGGCGTGTTTTTTGCCGGCGCACCATTGGCGACTCGCGGCTGTTTGCCGCGTGGAAAAGCGAAGTAGAGCGCCGCCGCGCTCGCGAGGAGGACGAGCCCAAAAATAACCCACGGCGTGCTCCGGGTGCGCTGTTTGCTTTCCGAACGGATGCGAAGTTTTTCGAGTTGTTGCGAATCCACGGCGGGGCCGAATAAAGCAGCTTCGCGCGAACAAGCACGGAAAAAGTCACCGCCCCGGAGCGCGGGTTTTCAACCCGCAGCATCATTCACGGCCGGCGGCAGCAAAGGTGAGACGTCGCTGTCTTCAACGCACCCTACCGTTGCAGCAATGCTTGTAGCGCCTGCCGCAACTGCGGATGGCGCGGCGGCTTTCCGTCCTTGGTCGGTTCACACCACGGCAGGAGGGTGAGCGCCTTCGGGCGGAGAAATTCTCTCAACAGTTCCGGGTTGGTGCGGCTTGCGGTCGTGGCGCGCGGCGGCGACATCAAAACAATTTTTGCGCCCGCCGCCGCGCGCGGCGGCAATGCTTCCAGCGTCAGCCGCAGATGATTCGCCACGCCCAATTGATTGCGCCCCACGATGATGACGTTTGCACGCAAGGCCGTGATCCAGTCGCGCGTGCTGAAATCTTCGCCCAAGGGACTGAGCAATCCGCCCGCGCCCTCGACGAGCACGATGCCGAACCGGCGCGCGATGGACCGGATGTGCGCGAAGACTTCAGGGAGTTGCACTCGTCGCCGTTCCTTTCGCGCCGCAAGCAAGGGCGCGAGCGGCGCGCGAAAATGCCACGGGTTGATCTCATCCAATGTCAGCGCGCCACCGAGCGCACGGTGTAGCGCATGGGCATCCTCGCGGCCTCCGGAACAGAGGGGCTTCAACGCCGCCACGCGCACGCCACGCTCGCGCAGATGCGCCGCGAGCCACGCGGTCAGCACGGTCTTGCCCACGCCCGTGTCCGTGCCGGTGATGACGATGATTTGCTGCACGCGCGGATGAAACCACGCGCCGTGCGCCGTGGCGAGCCGGAGCGCGGACCGCCGAGTCCGCGTGTTCAATAATGACCGGGAGGCCAAACACTTCTTCTGTTTCCAAGCTCGCAGAAAATGAAGGAATTTTTTACCGCAGAGGCGCGGAGAAAAAATCTCCCTTGTGCCTTCTCTGCGTCTCTGCGCCTCTGCGGCAAATGTGTTTCCCGTGCCAGCGACGCGCGGACCCGGCGGTCCGCGTTCCGAAGTGGAATGCCATTGAACGGGCTGGCGCGTCCGCGCGTCTGAACCCGGTGCATTGTCCGGCGTGAAAATTTTTTCAGCATGAAGCGAACGGTTGTCCTGCTCAGTCTGCTGCCGTGGCTCGCGATTCTTTCGCGGTCCGCCGCTCCGACGCCCGCGCAACTGGAGTTCTTCGAGCAGCGCATCCGCCCGATGCTCGCGAACGAATGCTACGAATGTCACGGCGCGCAGAAGCAGAAGGGCAAACTGCGCCTGGACTCGCGCGAGGCGCTGCTGAAGGGCGGCAGTTCCGGTCCAGCACTCGTGCCGGGCGACGCGAAGAAAAGTTTGCTTATCCAGTCGATCCGCCATGAAGACCCCGACTCGGCGATGCCGAAGGATCGTCCGAAGCTCAGCGACGCCGTCATCGCGGACTTCGTGCAGTGGGTGAATGACGGCGCACCCGTTCCGCGCGACCAACCCGCGAGCGAAACAGCAGCCAGCAACAAAGGCTGGGATGCCACCTTCACGGCGCGCAAGGACTGGTGGAGCTTTAAACCGGTGCAGAAATTCGCGCCGCCGACTGTGACGAACACCGCGTGGTCCACGCATCCGGTGGATCAATTTCTCCTCGCGAAGATCGAGGAGCGCGGGCTTCAGCCCGCTTCACCTGCCGACCGTCGCACGCTTATTCGGCGACTGACGTTCACCCTGACCGGCCTTCCTCCAACAACGGACGAAGTGCGCGCGTTCCTTGATGATTCGTCGCCGGATGCTTACGCGAAAGTGGTCGGGCGGCTGCTGGCCTCGCCACGCTTCGGCGAACACTGGGCGCGGCATTGGATGGACCTGATGCGCTTCGCCGAGACGCACGGCAGCGAGGGCGACCCGGAAATTCCGAACGCGTGGCGCTATCGCGATTATCTCATCCGCGCCTTCAACAGTGATGTGCGCTGGGACCAACTCATCCGCGAACACCTCGCCGGCGATCTGCTGGCGAAGCCGCGCTGGAATGAAACCGAGGGCATCAATGAATCACTGCTCGGTCTCGCGCACTTCCGTCTCGTCGAGCATGGCTTCAATCCCGTGGACACGCTTGATGAACAGATCAAAACCGTGGACAGCCAGATCGATGTGGTCTCGAAAGCGTTTCAGGGACTCACGACCTCCTGCGCGCGCTGCCACAACCACAAGTTTGATCCCATCAGCGAGCGCGACTACTACGCGCTGCACGGCATCTTCGCCAGCGTGCGTCCGACGCAGCTCACCATCGACCAACCCGAGCGCCTGCGCGTGCATCGCGCTGAGTTGGAGAAGTTGAAGCGCGAGATCAAAGACGGCGTGGCGAAGGCGTGGGAGAAGTCTGCGAAGGAACTCACGATGCATCTTCGCACTGGAGGGACGAACCGGCCGGCGATTCCCGGCGATGAAATCCAGACGCGGCTTTCAGAACTGGAACAGCGCATCGCGGCCATAGACCGCGCGGGTCGCGAAGCCGCGCTGCGCCAGCGTGCCCCCGGCGTCCCGCCGGGTGGACGTGTGGACGAGTCAGCGGCAACCGTAAGTTCCAACGCCTCCACCCGGCGGGACGCCGGGGGCACTTTGCCGCTGGCTGCGTGGACGTTCGACGAAGATGCCCGTGACGTTGTTGGTGAACTGCACGGCGAACTCCAAGGCGGCGCGGTGATTCGCAATGGACGATTGGTTGTGGACGGCAAGGGGGCGTTTCTCCGCACCGCTCCGCTGGAAAAATCCTTGAGCGAGAAAACGTTGGAAGCGTGGGTCGCGCCCGCGAATTTAGAGCAAAGCGGTGGTGGCGTGCTCACGGTCGAGTCGCAGGACGGCACGATTTTCGACTCCATCGTGTTCGCCGAAAAAGAACCGCGCAGGTGGATGGCCGGCAGCGATCTCTATCGCCGTGGCAAAAATCTCAAAGCGCCTGATGAAACCGCCAAGCCCGGCGAACTAGTTCACCTCGCCATCGTCTATCGCCCGGACAACAGCATCGCAGTCTTCCGCAACGGCGCGGCTTATGGCGCAGCCTGGACGCCGTCGGGCGAGGGCAAGGAGTTGCAGACCTTCGCGGCGAAATCCGCGCGCGTGCTGCTCGGTCAGCGGCACACGGGCGGAGGCAGTGCGTTCTTTGCGGGCGAGATTGAGGAGGCGCGGATTTACGACCGCGCGCTTTCGGCCAAGGAAATCAAGACGTCGTTCGCTGCCGGGCCGGGATTGATTTCACCTGCGGCCATTGCCCGCGCCCTCACGCCGGAGCAACGCACGGAGCGCGCGCGGTTGACCGCTGAGGTTGCCAGCCAGCGCACGGCGTTGGCGAAACAGTTTCCCGACTACGCGGAACGCGATGCCGCGCGAACAAGGATGCTCGCGGCTCTGGAGGCGGCGGCGAAGAATGAAAACCATCCGCTCAAGGTCTGGTTCCAACTGCGCGGCAAATCCGGCGAGGAGTTCATGGCCGACTGGCGCTCTCTGGTGCAGAAGCAAACGAACGAAATCGCCGCGCGAAGGAAATTCAACGCCGAGACGTTTCAACCCGCTTGGAATTTTCGTAGCGACGGCGTGAACCAATGGTTTCGCCACGGCGTGAATCCGCCCGAAGCAGTCGCGCGGCCCGGCGAGTTCGCCCTCGAGCCGGATGGGGAACGCCTCTTCAGCGGACTGCTGCCTGCCGGCGTGTTCTCGCATCTCCTTTCGCAGAAACACAACGGGGTGTTCTCTTCGCCGCGTTTCAAAATCACCAACGACAACATCAGCGTGCGCGTCCTCGGCGGCAAAGGGGCGGGCGTGCGGCTGGTGCTCGACAATTATCCGCTGGGCCAGGGAAACATTTATCCCGCAGCGGATCTCAAGAGCGACGCGCCGACGTGGGTGCGAATTGACGTCGCGTATCGCAAGGGCAACATGGCGTATCTGGAATTCGCGCCCTCGGCAGAACTGACTTCACGCAATCGCGGCGCGGCCGGGCCGGGCGAGCGTTCGTTCTTCGGCGTCGAGCGCGTGGTGTTTCACGATGCCAAGAGTGTGCCGAAGGAGGAGATCACACCGCTCACGTTGCTGGTGGCGGGCGAGGCGGCGAAGTCTGCGGAGGCGTTGGCTGGACGAATCAGCGATCAACTCACGAAAGCCATCGCCGCTTGGCGCAGCGACTCCATGAGCGAGGAACAGCGCGTGTTCCTCGATGCGTTCGTGCGCGGCGGACTGTTGCCGATGACCGTGAAGGAACTGCCGGAAGTGGCGCCGCTCGTTGCGGATTACCGGAAGCTCGAAGCGGACATTCCATCGCCGCGCCGCGCGCCGGGCGTGTTGGAGACCGTGGCCTACAATGCGCCGCTGCTGTCGCGCGGGGATCACTTGAAGCCGCTGGCACCGGAGCCACGCGGTTACCTGCAACTCGTCTCCGCACGGCGCTACGACACGAAACTCAGCGGGCGGCTGGAACTGGCGAACGACATTGCGAGCGCAGCGAATCCGCTCACGGCGCGCGTGCTGGTCAATCGCGTCTGGCATCATTTGTTCGGACGCGGAATCGTGGCGACGGTGGACAACTTCGGACGGCTCGGCGAAAAGCCGTCGCATCCTGAGTTGCTCGATTATCTTGCGGCGAAATTTGTCGAGAAAGGCTGGTCGTCGAAGGAGTTGATTCGTTACCTCGTCACCACGCGCGCTTACCAGATGTCGAGTGCCGTGCCGGCGAGAGCGGTGGAGATTGATCCCGAAAACCTCCTGCTCTCGCACACGCGCACGCGACGCGTGGAGGCGGAGTCCATCCGCGACGCAATGCTCGCCATCAGCGGTCGGCTGGACCCGAACATGTTCGGCCCCGGTGTGAACGCGCTGGCCGCGCCCGGGCAGCAGCGGCGGCGCAGCGTGTATCTGATGGTGCGCCGGAATTTTCTCAGCCCGTTCCTGGAAACGTTCGACGCGCCGAAGCCCTTCACCACGCTCGGCAAGCGCGACGTGACGAACGTGCCCGCGCAGTCGCTCGCACTGTTGAATGATCCCTTCGTGCTCGAACAGGCGGCGCAGTGGGCGGACGGAGTGATGCGTCTGGAGAAAGATGAAGGCGCGCGCGTGCGGCGGATGTTCGAGATGGCGTTCGCGCGCCTGCCGAGCGACGCAGAGTTGAACGGAAGCCGCAGCTATCTCGCTGATCTCGTGCGTGAACATGGCGACGGAAACGACAAGCTCGTCTGGCGCGATTTCGCGCAGTCGTTGTTCAACTTGAAGGAGTTCATCTACGTCCGGTGAAGGTGGATTGTGGTTTGCACGCCTTGTTCGGCACGATTCGAAGATTGCCAGCATCCATCTTTCAAGTTTGCCTCTGGTCAGAGTTTCAATACGCTCCCTCTCGACATCATGCACTCAATTGTTCCATCGGATAGACACCGGATTTGCCCTGGCGCGTAACTTGTTTTGCTGACTTCAACTCATGATTACCCGCTTCACTATCTCTAATTTCAAACGGCTCCAATCAGCCACGCTCGAACTTGGCAATGCTGTCGTCCTGATTGGACCGAACAACTCCGGCAAGACCTCCGCCTTGCAGGCACTGACTTTGTGGGACGTGGGCTGGCGGCGCTGGGCTGAAAAGCGAGATGACAGCGCCGCGAGTGAGCGGAAGGGCGTCACCATCAACCGCCGAGACCTTTACCCCATTCCGATCCCGAGCGCCCGCCTGCTGTGGAATGATCTGCACACTCAGGACACCAAGACCACGGACGGCAAACAGAGAACCGACAAGGTTTACATCACCCTCACAGCGGAGGGCGTCCATCAAGACAAGCCCTGGTCGTGCAGCATGGAATTTTATTACGCTAATGAAGAATCTTTTTACTGTCGGCTGAAGGATCGTCCCGACGGCAAGGTACCGGAGGGCGTCCGCCAGCACGCGGTGGTCTTTCTCCCGCCCATGTCCGGCCTGACGGAGCGTGAGCACCGCAAAGAAGCGGGTGAAATTAGCGTCCTCATTGGCGAGGGCCGCACGGCCGAAGTGCTCCGCAATTTGTGCTGGCAGCTTTTTTCAAGGGAAGACAAGTCGGCGTGGAAATCGCTCGTGGAGCGGATTCAGAGTCTCTTCCAAATCACTCTGCTGGAACCGAGTTACATCAAGGAACGATCCGAACTGTCGCTCGCTTACCAGGAGGCATCGGGTGTTGAACTGGATCTCTCCTCCTCGGGACGCGGGTGTCAGCAAGTCCTTCTTCTGCTCAGTTACATGCTGGCCAATCCCGGGGCGATACTTCTGCTGGATGAACCGGACGCGCATCTGGAAATTCTCCGTCAGCGGGATGTCTATAATCTCCTGACCGACCTTGCTTCCCGCCAAGGCTCCCAGATCATCGCTGCCAGTCACTCGGAAGTGGTTCTTCAGGAAGCTGCGGAACGCGACGTGGTGATGGCCTTTGTGGGTAGGCCCCATCGTATCGACACCCGTTCACGTCATCAGGTGAAGAAGGCTCTCGAAAGCATCCGCATGGCCGACTACTACCTCGCCGAACAAAAAGGATGGATGCTTTATCTCGAAGGCTCCACCGATCTAGCCATTCTCCGCCGACTTGCCATCCGGCTGAATCATCCAGCTCAATTGCTTCTTCGCGATTCGGTTCCCGCAATCTACCTCGGCACGAACAAGCCTCAGGAAGCCCGCGACCATTTCTACGGGTTGCGTGAAGCCAAGCCGGATCTGGTCGGCTTTGCGTTGTTTGACCGGCTGGACAAGGAACTCCAATCGCACGCGCTCACGGAACAGATGTGGACACGCCGGGAGATCGAAAATTATCTCGTCACGCCCGCCAGTCTGGAGGCGTTTGTTCAAGCGGGACTGCGCTCTGGTGATTTGCTTGAAGAAGCCGAGCGAAAGAACCGCCTGGTCATCCTCCGTGCCTGCATCGAGGAACTCGTCGCTGCCCTCAAGATTACGAACAAGCCCGACCCTTGGGGGCCGGAAATCAAGGTCACCGATGATTTCCTTGATCCGCTGTTCAAACTTTACTTCGACCGCCTTGGCACGCCGCAGCAAACCTTCAAGCGAGACTATCACGGCTTGGCTGATTCCATTCCGGTTCATGAAATTGCTCCCGAAGTGAGCCAGATGCTCGAGCAGATTGTTGTTGTAGCGAGCCAAGCCAAACCGAATCCATGATTCGCTCCACGACGACATCGCCTCGTTCTCACAGCCCCGCGCTCGCCCGCCTCTCCCGGCGCGAGATGTTGCGGCGTTGCTCGCTGGGCTTTGGCTCGCTCGCGCTGACGGCGTTGCTCTCGGAAAAAATTCTCGGTGCGGTGGCTCCGTCCGCGGTGTCGCGTGGGCCGCATTTCCAACCGCGCGCCAAGCACGTCATCTTTGCCTACATGAGCGGCGGGGTGTCGCATCTCGACTCGTTTGATCCGAAGCCGGAGTTGAAGAAGCGCCACGGCCAGCCCATGCCGGTGCCGGTGAAACCGACCATGTTCAATGACGTCGGAAATATCATGGCCAGTCCGTGGGAGGCGCGTCCGCGTGGGCAGAGCGGCACGGTGATCACAGAACTGTTCCCACAGCTCGCGGAACTCGCGGACGACCTGGCGGTGATTCGCTCGATGACCACGAAGGTGAACGAGCACGCGCAGGGCAGTTACATGATGCACACCGGCTTTCCGTTCGCCGGCCATCCGAGCGCGGGCGCGTGGACGGGCTATGGGCTTGGCTCGGAGAATCAGAATCTGCCCGCCTTTGTGGTATTGCAAAGCGGCGGCGCAACGGTGCCGCACGGCGGCGTGGGGATGTTCGGTGGCGGCTATCTGCCGGCGGAGTTTCAGGCTTCGATGTTGCAAGTGGATCGCGATCCAGCGCTGGCGAATGTGAAGCCGGGCGAACGCGATGCGTTGCAGAAGCGCCGGCTCAGTTTCATCCGCGAGTTGGACACGCGCTTTTCCGCGACGGCGGGCGAGCCACAGATTGACGCGGCGATTCGCAACTACGAAACCGCCTACCGGATGCAGACGGCTGTGCCGGAGTTGTGCGACATCGGCGGCGAAACGGAAGCGACGAAGAAACTTTACGGTCTCGAATCCAAGGACACGCGCACCGTCGCTTATGGCAAGCAGTGTCTCGTGGCGCGACGTTTGATCGAGCGCGGCGTGCGCTTCGTGGAACTGAGTTGCCTGACGACAAACATCGGCGCGGGCAACGCGGGCAATCCGTGGGACCAGCACGGCCAGATCAAGGAAGGTCATGGCCTGATGGCGCAGCAGGTGGATCAGCCACTGGCGGGATTGATTCGTGATTTGAAAGCACGCGGGCTACTGCAAGACACGCTCATCATTTTTACCGGCGAGTTTGGCCGCACGCCGTTCTCCCAGGGCGGCAGCGGGCGCGATCACAATCCGTTTGGCTTCAGCATGTGGATGGCGGGCGGCGGCGTGAAAGGAGGCAGCGTGCTCGGCGCGACGGATGAACTTGGCTATCACGCGGTGCAGGATCCATGCACGACGTACGATCTCTGGGCCACGGTGCTGCATCTGCTCGGGCTGGATCACGAGCGGTTGACGTATCGTTTCGGCGGGCGCGACTTCCGGCTGACCGATGTGCATGGGCAGGTCTTGCGCGGCGTGCTGGCGTAAATGAGGAGCGCCGAGCATCGCTCGGCTGGAGCCGCGTTCGCCCGAGCCGAGCGATGCTCGGCGCTCCGTCGGACGATCCTCGCCGCGTTCGCTGTTGAATCACCAACCTCGCATTGGCAACTTGGCCGCAATGAACCGTCTCGCCCGCGCCAAGGAAGTCTTCGACATCGAAATCGCCGCGCTCAAAGCCGTGCGGGCGCAACTTGATGGAGCCTTTGAACAGGCGGTCGCTTTGATCGCGGGCACGGTCTCGCAGCGCGGCAAAGTCATCGTGGTCGGCATCGGCAAGTCCGGCAACGTGGGCCAGAAAATCGCCGCCACGCTCACCAGCACCGGTTCCACCGCCGTCATTCTCAGCCCGGTGGATGCGCTGCACGGCGACCTCGGCATCGTCAATGACGGCGACGTGATTCTTGCGCTCAGTTATTCCGGCGAGTCCGAGGAGTTGTTGAAACTCATGCCCGCGCTGAAACGTTTCTCGGTGAAAATCATTTCCATCACCGGCTCGCCGAAGTCGGGTCTCGCCTGTCATAGCGACATCGTGCTGAACGTGCATGTGCCGAAGGAGGCGTGTCCCTTCAATCTCGCGCCCACCGCTAGCACGACCGCGACGCTCGTGATGGGCGACGCGCTGGCGATGGCGGTGCTGGAGGCGCGCGGGTTCAAGCAAAGTGATTTCGCGAAGTATCATCCGAGCGGGGCGATTGGCCGCGCGCTGCTGGTGAAGGTGAAGGACATCATGCGCCGCGACGGACGCAATGCCGTGGCCTCGCAGAAGCTGAACGTGCGCGAGGCGCTGATGGTGATGACGCACGCGAAGTCCGGGAGCCTGAGCGTGGTGGATGCGCGCGGCAAACTGGTGGGCGTGTTCACGGACGGCGATTTCCGCCGGCGCATGGCGGAGGACGACGCCTTGCTCACCAAGCCGCTCGTGAGCGTGATGACGAAGAATCCCATCTGCATCCGTGACGAAGCGCTGGCCGCCGAGGCGTTGAAAATGTTCAACGAGCGCAGCATCGACGACTTGATCGTGGTCAACGCGAAGAAGGAGCCGGTGGGAATGGTGGACTCGCAAGATTTGCCGAAGCTGAAGCTGATGTGATTTTTGTAGCGGCGTCTCGGCAGAGCGCCGTTGGATAAGCGGGTGGTAAAAGCTCCCACAGATTCAGAGCGACCGCGAAACATCTACGGTCGTTCTGAATTTGTGAGAGGTCTTTGGGAACTGTTTGCTCATGGCGGCGCTCTTCCGAGACGCCGCTACGGAACACTTGCCCGTCCCGCCACGGCCCGCTACGACTCGCGGATGCACAAGCCAATTTTTCTCGTCAGTGCGGTCGCGTGCGCCGTTGTCTTCAGCGGCTGCTCGACGGTCACTCACGAGTCACACGAACACTCCGCTTCCGCTCAGTCTGCCATGCAAACACCGCAGCATTTCCAGAAGTCACTCACGCGCAGCGTGAAGCTCGATTACCAGCTCTACCTGCCCGAGGGCTACCAGAAGACCGGCGTCGCGTGGCCGCTGATGCTGTTCCTCCACGGTGCCGGCGAGCGCGGCACGAACGTCGAAAAGGTCACGGTGCATGGGCCACCGAAGCTGGTGAAGGCGGGAACGAAGCTGCCGTTTATCATCGTGTCGCCGCAGTGCCCGACGGATGAAACGTGGCGCGACGAAGACCTGCTCTCGCTGCTCGACACGATCATCGCGAAGTACAATGTGGACACGAACCGCGTTTATCTCACGGGCCTGAGCATGGGCGGCTACGGGAGCTGGAGTCTCGGCAGCAAATTTCCCGAACGCTTCGCGGCCATCGCGCCCATCTGCGGCGGCGGCGACAACATCCGCGTGCTGCTGGCGAGCAAAGAGAAGAAGGCGTCGCTGAAATCGCTCGGCGTGTGGGCCTTTCACGGCGCGAAGGACAACGTGGTGCCGCTCGAAGAATCGCAGCGCATGACCAATGCTTTCCAGCGCGCGGGCTGCGCGGAGGTGAAGCTGACGGTCTATCCCCAGGACGGGCACGACTCCTGGACCCGCGCCTACACCGAGCCGGAGATTTGGGACTGGTTCCTGGCGCACAAGCGGAAGTGAATGGATTCCAAAGGGACACGAGGCTGAAAGCCTCGGAACCTGCCGACACGAATGTCGGCGCTACGTCGTAACGCCGGCTTTCCAGCCGGTCAGATGGCGAGGCTTTTCAGCCTCGTTGTCCTACTGAACCCGGCGCGTCACTTCACGGCGCGCTCTGCCACACCCAGTCGCCATGTTCGGGTTTGGCACCCTTGGCTGCGCGCAGGAAAACTCCACCGTCATCATTGCCGTCCCAGCCGGCGGACCAGAGCACGTAGCCGCCGTTCTCCGCGCGGTAGCGCATCGGTTCAGTCGAAACGACTTCGTGCGGCACCTTCGAGAGATATTTCGGCACGAGTTCCGTGAGCGCGGCGGGATATTTTCCTTCGGCCAGGTAAAACCTTTCCAGCGCGCACGCCAGCGCGGCCTGCGTGGCGGTGGACTGGGCGCGGGCTGTGCGCATGGAGGATTTTTCCAGTGCAGGCAATAGCGTCCGCGTGATTGTGTAGTGATTCCAAAGCGCATCCAGCGGCCAATGGCTGAACTTCTCCCTGAGTCGCCGGTTGTTTTCGTCCACGACACGGGGGTGAATCATTTGCGATGACAAGTCCCAAGTGTCCGCCGTCATTAGCTCCCAGAACTGCCCCATGCTGACCATTTCAAAATAGAACCAGCCCTTGGGAATCAATTTACGCCCAAGATTTTTTGCCCACAGCGCGCTGTCCGCATCCCCGCCCTCGGGTGTATCGAATATCGCCATTGCTTCGCCTCGCTTTTTGCTCTTTTGCATCCATTGAATGGTCGCAATGCCCCCGGCGCGCTCGCCCGAGAGGCATTTCTCCAGCGTGGAAACAAAATCCGCGTGCAGCATTCGCTCCTGAAGTTCTTTCAACTGTGCTTCCGTCCATTGGTGCCGGGCCAGCCCTTCCCACACGGTCTGAAGCGCGATCTGGCGACTGGCGATTCGGACCAGTTGCGAGATGAGAAACGTCTCTTCCTCCACGGAGTCACACACCCAGAGCATGAGCTTGACGGTCTCGAAGGCTTGATTGGTCTGGCCGCTGGCCAGTTCGGCGTTGGCCCGGAGATTCAGCACCTGAACGATCCCTTTAATCTTCGCGAGGTGCGGCAGCAGAATGGAGAACGGCTCTTCGGTTTGGAACTTGATGGGGTAGCGCACTTGGCGTCGCGAAGACATGGCGCGCAGTTCGGCGAGCGCGGGTTCGTAGATTTTCAATTTCTCCAAAACTGCGGACGCAGCCTGTGCCTGCTCCGCCGCATCAACTTCCTTGGCCCGCGCTGGTCTGGTTGGCTTGCCTAGCCGGTTCTCGGACGGAGCATCAACGTATTCCATGGCCTGTTGCCACCCGACTAAATCCGTGAAGACCCTTTCATCCTGACTGCCGGGGCCAGTCAAAGCCCCTTTGCGGGATAAGGTTTTGGTCAAGGCTGCATAAAAATTTGTCGGCCAAAGCGGATCGCCACCGGGTGGCTGCGGCCGGACAAACCACGACTGGATGAACGGCGTGTTTGCGCCGTTCTCGGCGTCGGGAATGGGCGCGGGAATGTGCGCCGCGTAATCGAGTTTGATGCCGCGCGCCTCGGCGTCCTGGCGGTAACGGTTCCACGCGCGCTGGCCGCGAAAATTTTCCACGGCATGAACCAGCGCCACGAGCGTGATGAGGACCAACAGCACGAGCGCGAGTCGGCGCAGCCGACGACGCCAACGGGCGCGGAGCGGAGAAGGGGGAATGGTTTCAGACATAATGGTAGGCGGGTTTGGCCTCGCCGCGCGGGCGTGGGACGAAGCGTGGTGGTTCGGCGTCGGTGTCCTGGGGCGTGCCGACGAGTTCGGAGAGCCAGCGTCGTTGCTCGCGCAATTCTTCGCGCGTGGCGGCAGGGAGACGGGCCATCGTGGCGGGCGTGTCCATGCGTGCGGGCGTGGCCTCGGGCGCGGCGAGATTGAGCAATAGAATCACGCCCCAGACCAGCGCGAGTCCGGCGAGCGCGGGCTTGGGCAGACGAAAGAATTCGCACGTCGCCTCAAAGTAGTGGGACAGGCGCCCCCGCCTGTCATTAGTCGAGCAAGCGCCCCCGCTTGCTGTTCGACAGGCGGGGGCGCCTGTCGGACTGAGACTGGCGAGGGCGCCAGTCCCACTAACGTCCGCCACCACCGCGTGGCGCAGGGCGTCGAGCTTCGGCTGCGCGGCCTGATGACGGGCCAGCAACATTTCACGGGGCGTTTTCATGTCGTCCTTTCGGTGAGCAGTTCACGCAATGATTTCTTCGCGTAATGCAGCCGCGACTTCACGGTGCCGAGGCCGACGCCGGTGATGACAGTGATCTCGTCGAGCGAAAAATCTTCGAGAAAGTGCAACAGCAGCACGGCGCGATGTGGCTCGGTGAGTTGGTTCAGCAGGACCATCAGTTCCTCCTCCTGCTCGGCGCGGATGAGCAGGTCGGCGGGCAACGGTTCGTCATCAGGTTGCTCCGAATAAGATTCATCCAGCGATTCCTCGCGCCGTGGCTTGCGCCAGTGCTGCGCGCATTTCTGGTGCGCGATGCCGAAGAGCCAGGAGCCGAACTTCGCATCGTCGCGCAGCGTGGCGAGGTGGCGCGCGGCGTTGATGAACGTCTCCTGCACGGCGTCGAGCGCGGTCTGTTCATGGCGCAGCAGTTCAAACACATAGACGTAAAGCGGAAGCTGGTAGCGGCGGAAGAGCGCGTCCCACGCGGCGGGATCTCCCGCGCGCGCGGCGGCCACGGGCAGTTGTTCCTCGCCAGGCACGACCAGCATTTACGGGGAGTGGAATGCGCGAGGCGAGAAAAGGTTCAATGGGAATACTTTTTAATCCGACGAATGCAAGACGCGGCACGAGTCGGGAAAAGAATTCGAGCGGTTCACGGAAATTTTTGTGGCAACGCGCGCGCGGGCCGCTACAAACAGCGCACCCATGTGCGCCACGATCCAAGTAGTCGATCCCGACTCTGCGCCCTTGTGCGTGGAATGCATCTTCGTCAGCGCCTCGGGCGAGCTGCGCGCCAAGGTCAGCGGCGTGGAATGCAGCCTCGGGACAAAACCGGCGCTGATCGAGGCGGGCCTGGTGCTGATTCATCCGCTCGACGAACAGAAGGCGCGGCTGCGGCCCGTCTTTACGCGGCTGAACGTGAGCAAGTTCACCAACCAGTTCTGGTGCGTGACCGCCGACCAGCGGCTGGTCAATGCGGCGCAACGCTTCAATATCCTCCGCGCCCGCGGCCTCGTGGTGCCGCAGCACGAAATGTGGCCGGCCATGGCGGCGGAGTGAATCGCGCCGCCGTTCGCGGAGCGCGGACCGCCGAGTCCGCGTGTTCTCCTCTTTTTTTCCACATCGGATTTTCCTTCCGCTTTTCCATCGCGCGGACTCGTCGATCCGCGCTCCGCTCAAGTATTTTCCCAGCCTCGCCGATGAGGGCGGATGCAATTGGGCGCCCCTGTCCTCATCATTGATGACGATCCCGTGATGACCGAGCTGGTGCAGGAAATCTTGTCCAGCTCCGGCCACACCACGGCGATCGCGCGTAATGCTTTTCACGGACTGAAGCTGGCCCGCGAAGTTCAGCCCTCCGTGGTGCTGTGCGATTGGGTGATGCCGGACATGGCCGGCTCGGACGTGTTGCGCGCCCTCGCCGCCGATCCGGCGACCGCGCGCATCCCGCGCGTGCTGATGACCGGCCACAGCAACGCGGATCAGTCCTGCGCCGATGGATTTTTACTCAAGCCGTTTCGTCCGGATGAAATGCTCTGGATGCTGGAGCAGATGGGGGCGCTGCCGCGCGTGCAGCAGAAATCGTTGGTGTTGAAGGAAGCCCGCTGGCAGGGATGAGTCTGGAGCGGCGGACAGCCTGGTCCGCTGCGGTGGTTCCTCGCAAAATCAGACTCTCATCATCAGATCAAAAAACGGCGGGCATGGCTGTGCGCCGCTCCGATGTTTTGGACGACAAACCATCGAGTTGCGCCCCGCAGGATTCCCCGCCGTCACGATTGCGCCTGTTCACGCGGCGGCGATTCGCCCTACGTTCGGGCGTGCATCCATTTGAAAAGACCAGCCAGCGGCCTCGTGGCCGACTGGGTTTGTGGTCGCTGGTGCTCGTGTTGAGCGCTGGATGCGGACAGGGACCATCATCGGCGAAACCACAGACGGCAGCAGGCGCGGACGCGAACTGGTTTGAGGATTTCACGGCTGCTGCGGGCGTGGACTTTGTGCATCAGACAGATGCGCCGGGGAATTTTCTATACTACGAATCCATCGGCTCCGGCGCGGCGTTCCTCGATTTCGACAACGACGGGCGGCTCGACCTCTTCTTGATTCACAACGCCCATCCCACCAACCGCGCGAGCAACCGTCTTTATCATCAGCAGGCCGACGGACGTTTCCGCGACGTGAGTGCCGGCTCGGGACTCGACGTGGCGGGCTACGGTCAAGGCGTGGCCGTCGGCGATGTGAACAACGATGGACGGCCGGAAGTTCTCATCACGGAGTACGACGGGGTGCGGCTGTTCCTGAATGAAGGGCTGGGGAAGTTCACCGACGTGACGGCGGCGGCGGGAATCACCAATGCGAACTGGAGCGTGCCAGCGGCGTTCTTCGACTACGACCGTGACGGCTGGCTGGATCTCGCCATTGGCAACTATCTTGATCTGGACCCCACACAACAATGTCCCGACGCGAAGGGCCAGCCCGACTTCTGCGGGCCGCATGGGTTTCATCTCACCATCACGCGGCTCTACCGCAATCTTGGCGCGAGCCTGCCGCCTGGTGCGCCCCCGCGTTTTACTGACGTCACGGTTTCCTCCGGTCTCTCGCGCGCGCCGGGCAAGGCCATGCAACTCGTCTGCGCGGACTTCGATGATGATCGTTGGCCGGACATTTTCATCACCGACGACGGGCTGCCGAATCGCCTGTTCATGAATCAGCGCAACGGCACGTTCAAAGAGGAGGCCGTCGCGCGCGGTGTGGCTTACACCGGACTGGGCGGCACCGCGGCGAACATGGGCATCGCCATCGGCGACACGGACGGCGACGGCTGGTTTGATTTGTTCGTTCCGCATCTGGGCGAGGAGAACCACACGCTGTGGCGGCAGGGACCGCGCGGGTTGTTTCAAGATTTCACCGGGCCGTCCGGTTTGTTGAGCGGGCCGCATGGCACGGGCTTCGGCGCAGTGTTCGCGGATTTTAATCACGACGGCGCGCTCGATCTCGCCGTGGCGAACGGCCGGATTCGCCGCCGCGCCACCAAGACGCCGCCCAAGCTCGCGCCGGGTGTCACTCCGTTTTGGTCGGCGTACGCGGAGCCGGCGCAGCTTTTCGCGAACAGTGGCGAGGGACGCTTCCGCGAAATCTCGTCGGCGAACTCCGCCTTCTGCGGCGAGGCGCTGGTCGGACGCGGCCTGGTCGCGGGCGATTTTGATAATGACGGCGCGACCGATTTGTTGCTCATCGGTCTGGCCAGTCCGGCGCGTCTGCTGCGCAACACGGCCGCACCGCGCGGCCACTGGCTCGGCGTGCGGGCGATTGATCCCGCGCTCGGCGGCCGCGACGCGTATGGGGCCGAGGTGATCTTGGCAGCGGGCGGCCGGCGCGCGTGGCGGCTGGTGCAGCCGGCGTTCAGCTACGCTTCGAGCCACGATCCGCGCGTGCAGTTCGGTCTGGGGAAAGTCAGTGCGGTGGATTCGATCCGCGTGCGCTGGCCGGATGGCGTGGAGGAAACTTTTCCCGGTGGCGCGGTGGATCGTTACGTCACGTTGCGCCGTGGGGCGGGAACTGTGGTGAAGGAATGAGCCGACATTCCAAAACCAAACCCTCTCCTGCCGCCCGCAGTCCCGCCCGGAGCGCCGAGCATCGCTCGGCTCGAACGTTCCCAGGCCGAGCGATGCTCGGCGCTCCGTGGGTGCTGGCCATGTTGCTGTTGGTCGCGGTGATCGCCTTTATCGCGCTCCGCCCGAAGGCTCCGGCACCACTGGACATTGATACCTCCGCACTGGATCCCGTCGTCGCGGGATTGATCCAGACGAACGTGCAGGCGGTGCGCGCCGCGCCGCGTTCGGCGGCGGCTTGGGGTCAATTGGGTTCCGTGCTCATGCACTACGAGTTCACGGAGGAAACGGAGGCGGCGTTCGCGTGGGCGGAGAAGTTCGCACCGCAGGAACCGCGCTGGCCGCATCTGCACGGGCTGTTCATCGGCTCCCGCGATGTTGTTGCCGCCACGGAAAATTTTCGCCGCGCCACCGCCTTGAGCGGCTCGACGCCGGACTCGCCCCGGCTGCGGCTCGCGCAAAACCTGGCCGAGCGCGGTTTGAATGAGGAGGCGGCGAAACACTTTCAAATGCTGCTCCAGAACAACCCCGGACATGCGGCGGCGCGGCTGGGGCTGGCACGAATTCGCCAGAGCGAAGGCCAGTTGATCGAAGCCACCAATCTGCTCGCGGGCTGCCTGCGCGATCCGCACACGAGCCGCAGCGCCCAGGCGTTGCTGGCGATGATGGAGCAGGCGCTCGGCAACGCCCCTGCCGCCGAACTCGCCGCGCGCACCAGTGCCACACGGCCCGCTGATGCCGCGTGGCCCGATCCGTGGTGGAACGAGGCGCTCGTCTGGCGCGTGGGACGCAAGGCTTTGCTGGAGGACGCCGCCGCGCTGATCGAGCGCGGCGCGTGGCCCGAGGCGCAGGCGACGCTCGGGCGAATTATCCGCGAGTATCCGAACGAGAGCGAGGCGTGGTATCTGATGGGCTGGACTTTGAACCAGCAGCAGCGCAGCACGGAAGCGGAGCGTGCGTTGCTCGAGTACGTTCGCCTCTCGCCGCAATCCCCCAAGGGCTACGCGCAACTCGCCATCTCGCTCCTGAGCCAGCGCCGTCACGCCGACGCCGTCGAGGTTTTGCAAATGGGATTAAAGCTCAAACCCACCTGGCGCGAGCTGCATTCCAATCTCGGCTATGCCTGCGTGCAACTGGGCCGCGACGAGGAAGCCATCAGTCATTTCCGCCACGCCCTGGCGCTCGATCCGAATTATCTGCCCACGCACACCGCGCTGGCGGAACTGCTCCTCCGTCGCGGGCAAGTCGAGGAAGCGCGAACGCTGCTGCGGCGGGCGTTGGAGTTAAACCCCACGGATCGGCGCACGCAGGCGATGCTGGAGAAATTGCCGGCGGCGCAATGATCGGCTGATCGGGAGAAGGTGGAACGGCGCGCAGGTGCGACTAAGCCGAGCCATGCCTCACGCCAAGGCCGCGAAGGGCGCAAAGGCACGGGCCGTCCGGTGATGCGGAGACCTGACACTGAAATGTGTTCTTCCACCACGGGCCAGTCCATCCGCCTTTTTCTTCGCGTCCCTCGTGGCCTTGGCGTGAGGCTTCCACTTCATGGTTTCAGCGTAAGAATGAACGGAGGCCGGCCGGGGGGTGTGTTCAGTCGTGCTATCGGAACCCAAGGCTTGGCCCCCGGCAACTTGCCACAACGCCTCCGGCGATTTGGGAGCGCAAACCCCAATGGTCGATTGTTAGAACTGACCCGAATGGCGCTTAGTTAAGCGCCATGCTCGACCGGGCCGGAACGCCTATGTGGAATCGTTCAACAGCCGGGTGCGGGACGAGCATTTGAACCGTGAAGAATTTGCCTCCCTGTTGGAGGCGCAAGTCCTGGGCGCTGGCTGGCGTCGGGACTACAACGAAGCGAGACCGCACTCGTCGCTGGGGTATCTGG
>JAYVQC010000160.1:0-22298 GCA_043757045.1 Akkermansia sp.
GCAAGTTCCGCAAGGTTTCTCCGCGGCCTGGCCCGGCGCGCGCGGAGCGACGACGCCCTACCACGCCCGTGTTTTAAGAACTGTGTCCAGATGCACCCACTGCGGACTGTGCGACAAAAAAGTTGTCGCCCCCCGCGCGCCGCGCCGGTATCAGTCTGGGCGCGTTTCCCACGCTGAAATGGGCGGCGCGCAGAATCGCTTTGAACAAAATCTTCATCACCGGCGCGGCCGGTTTTATTGGCAGCACCGTCGCCGACGTGCTGCTGGCGCAGGGCAAACACGTCGTGGGCTGGGATAATTTCTCCACCGGCCAGGAACGCTTTGTGGAAGGCGCGGCGAAGCATCCCAACTACCAGCTCATTCGCGGCGACAATCTTGACCTGGATGCTTTGAGCACCGCCATGAACGGCTGCGACACGGTGATTCACCTCGCTGCCAACGCCGACGTGCGCTTCGGATTGAATCATCCGAAGAAAGATTTGGAGCAGAACACCATCGCCACCTTCAACGTGCTCGAAGCCATGCGCGCCAACGGCATCAAGCGCATCGCCTTCAGTTCCACCGGCTCGGTCTATGGCGAGGCCACGGTGATTCCCACGCCGGAGGATGCGCCGTTCCCGATCCAGACCTCGCTCTACGCCACGTCGAAGCTCGCGGGCGAGGGGCTGATTCACTCCTACTGCGAGGGCTACGGCTTTGAGGGCTACGTCTTTCGCTTCGTCTCTATTCTCGGCGAGCGCTACACGCATGGGCATGTCTTCGATTTTTACAAGCAGCTCGCCGAACATCCCGACCACCTCAAGGTTCTCGGCGACGGCACCGCTCGGAAAAGTTATCTCTACGTGCAGGACTGCGTCTCCGCGATTCTCCACGTCATGAATGCCGGACTCGCGCTGAAGGCCAAGCATCGCGTGGAGGTCTTCAACCTCGGCACCGACCATTACGTGCAGGTCAAGGACTCCATCGGCTTCATCTGCAAGACGCTCGGCCTGAATCCGCGCCTCGACTACGCGGGCGGCGACCGCGGCTGGATCGGCGACAACCCCTACATCTTCCTCGAGACGAAAAAGATTCGCGCCACCGGCTGGAAGCCGACGCTGACCATCGAGCAGGGCATCATCCGCACGCTCGGCTGGCTGAAGGAAAACCGCTGGGTGTACGACGAAAGGAAATGAAAATCTCAAAACCCAAATCCCAAATCCCAAACAAATTCCAAGAACCCAAGCTCCAATCTGCGGGCTGGATTAGGCGCACGATGTTTGGAGTTTGGAGTTTGGAGTTTGTTTGGGATTTGGAGTTTTGGATTTGGAGTTTGGCTCCATGAGTTTCCCTCCGCACATCACAGTTCTTGGCCTCTGGCATCTCGGTTCGGTCACCGCGGCATGCTGCGCGAAACATTTCCAAGTCACCGGACTCGACTTCGATGACGGCGTGATTGGTGGCTTGCAGCAGGGCCGCGCGCCCATCGCCGAGCCGGGCTTGAACGAATTGATCACCGCCGGACTCGCGAAGAATTCCCTGCGCTTCACCACTGATGCGAACGCTGCGTGCGCGCAGGCCGACGTGTTGTGGATTTGCTATGACACGCCGGTGAATGAAGGCGACGAGTCGGATGTGGCTTTTGTTTTGGAGCGCGCGCGCCGCGCGCTGCCGCATTTGCCGTCCGGCGCACTGGTGCTGGTTTCCTCACAACTGCCCGTTGGTTCGTGCGCGCTGTTAGAGAAAGAATTTCCGCAACTGCACTTCGCCTGCTCGCCGGAAAACTTGCGGCTCGGCAAGGCCATTGACGCCTTCGAGAAAGCTGACCGCGCGGTCGTCGGCATCCGCACGGACGCCAAGCGCGCGCTGCTGGAACAACTGTTCAAGCCCTTCGCGGCGCAAGTGCAGTTCATGCGCACCGAGTCCGCCGAGATGGTGAAGCACGCGCTCAACTCCTTCCTCGCCGTCAGCATCACTTTCATCAACGAGGTGGCGCGCTTGTGCGAACACGTCGGCGCGGACGCCAAGGAAGTCGCCGCCGGACTCAAGAGCGAACCGCGCATCGGCCCGCGTGCGTATCTCGGGCCGGGCGGCCCGTTCGCCGGCGGCACACTGGCGCGCGATGTGGTCACCCTCTCGAAGCTCGGCGCGGCGCGCGGCGAGACGCTCTCGCTCATCCCCGCGATCAAGGAGAGCAACGATCTGCATCGCGGCTGGGCCTTCCGCAAACTCCAGTCGCGCCTCGGCGACGTGCGTGGCAAAACCATCGCCATCCTCGGCCTCGTGTACACGCCCCACACCGACACGCTCCGCCGCAGCAACGCCGTGGAGCTTTGCCAGCAACTGGTCGCCGCTGGCGCACGCGTCATGGCCTTCGATCCGGCCATCAAAAAATCTTCGCCCGAACTGGACGGCGTGACTCTCGCCGCGACGGCAGAGGCCGCATTGATTCAAGCCGACGCCGCCATCGTCTGCACCGAGTGGCCCGCGTTCCGCGACTTGAACTGGCCGCAAGCCGCCGCACAGATGCGCCGCGCGCTGGTCGTGGACGCCAACCGTTTTCTGGAGAAGCCGTTGCAGGGGGCGACAGGCGTTGAACACATTTCCGTCGGACGAACGTAAGCTTTGCCTTGGTTCAGAAACAGCGGGGGTACGGGCGATGGCGACAAACCCAACGGAGATTGCAGGCCACGCCACGCAGCTTGCCGACTTGGAAGCAACGCGCGGAAGATTGAAGTGACGGGCCGGCCCGTCACGGCAGCGCGACGCTAGTTCGCTTGCCAGCGTCCTTTGATTCGCACCGTAGGAAATACGGCTGAGAACGCGCCGGACCAAAACAGCCCCGTGCCTGCCCCACGATAAGCGAAAGCGCCATTGTTGAAAGTGACGGTGTATCTTCCCGTGCGCGGGTGACGAGTCCACTGCCCCACGGCTTCAACAACCCCGTCGTCATAATAAATATCCACGTCCAGAGTTCCGTCGCTGTACTGGTAAATGTCCACTTGACCCGCTTCCCGTGGGCGCACGGTGGCGGGAGAGACGGCGGTTTCATACCAAGCGCCCGTCCAATACCCCACCAATTCGGCAGCGTGACTGACCAGGCAGAGAGCAAACGTGAGCGTGAGAACGGCGAGGAATCTTTTCATGGCCGGAATTGAGCCGTGCGGTCACTGGCCCGTCAACTACGCAAAAGCACGCATCGGCCCTGCCCTCGCTTTGCCTTGGTTCAGAAACAGCGGGGGGTACGGAAGGCTCGCCCATCCGGCTGATCGGCCAGTGCTTTGCCTTGGTTCAGAAACAGCGGGGGGGTACGGCGCTGGCATCGGGCGCATGAACAAGGGCAAGCTTTGCCTTGGTTCAGAAACAGCGGGGGGGTACGGCGTGCGCGGTCGCGACTACACCGCGGAGGTGCTTTGCCTTGGTTCAGAAACAGCGGGGGGGTACGGCGCGACGTGACGGATGCGTGGGAGGAGATTGCTTTGCCTTGGTTCAGAAACAGCGGGGGGGTACGGCTCCCGATTTCCGCTCCGGCAGCAAATCCTGCTTTGCCTTGGTTCAGAAACAGCGGGGGGGTACGGGAATGAGCGCGCGTCTCATCACGCCAGGAGGCTTTGCCTTGGTTCAGAAACAGCGGGGGGGTACGGGGTCTGGCCCGATCTGGTTTATCCAGAGGGTCATGCGCCGGTTCCCCTCCGCAGTTCGGCTTCACCAAAGCTGGATTTGCTCCGGCATTTCCTCCGGCGTGCCCGGTTCGGCGGGAGCGCCGTGCAGCACGAAACTGCTTTCCCATTGCACGCGGGTCAGGAACCACGCGCGCACCGAGCCTTCCGGCGGCAGGTTCTTCTTCACATGATCGAGATGCGTTTCCTGCCGGGCGAAGCTCACGCACGAACGCGCGTACACGCTCCACTG
This sequence comes from Akkermansia sp., assembly GCA_043757045.1. Classification (GTDB taxonomy): domain Bacteria; phylum Verrucomicrobiota; class Verrucomicrobiia; order Limisphaerales; family SIBH01; genus JANNGC01. The sequence continues at coordinate 3,892 of JAYVQC010000160.1, forward strand.
GATCATGATGAAGCCATCGTCCTTCAGGAACTCGCGGAAGCCGCTCGCGCGCTTGCGTTGTTCCTTCGTCCCGACCGGCAGGTCGAACGACACGAGCAGCCAGCCCATTTTATAGCGGTCCGGGTCCACCGGTTTCAGGTTGCGGCCACTGGCCGGGTTGCGGTTGCCACGGGCGATAGGGGCGAACGGCGTTCTCCATCACCGCGCGGCGAAAGCTGCGTATCACGCCCTCGATCACGCCACGAATCTCCAGCGTGAATTCCAGGTGTTCGACCTTTTCGAGGGCAAAGCCCGTGACCCAGGCGCGATACTCCTTCGTGACCTGCCACGCGGCGCGATCCGGGTGTCGCCGCGTCCATTGCCACACACGCCAGTCCACGCACGGACGAAACGGCTCCATGAGATCGTAAGCCAGCGGCGTGGCCCGTTCGCGTGGCGCGTGGGAGAGACCCCACGTTGGATCGAGTCCCACGGCGAACAGCTTTTGCAGCACCGTGGAAAGCAGCACGGCGTAACCGTAGTTCAAGAGCGCATTGATGCCGCCTTCCGCGCCGGGTTCGCGACGAAAACTTTTCTCGCCCAACGCGCGGCCAAAGACACCCCAGAACAGTTTGGCGCAGATGGCCTCCTTGTATTCCTGCTTGCCGCCCGCGCAACTCCGCAACTGCACGAGCGCGGGATCATTCGGCGCGATGTGCGCGGCGAGCGCGGCCTGGTTCTGGCATTTGGCATCGACGGTGCGCCGCCAGAGGGATTCACGCACGCGCGGTTCGAAATTGAGGAGGGCGCGGGAGAGCAGCGTGTCCGTGCTGCGGTTCGCCGGCAGCACGAGCGAGACAGGCTTGAACGATTCGCAGATGATGAGCGCGACGCCGTGCTTGGCCGCTTCGAGAAAGAGATGGCTGTGAATCGTGGCGTTGAAGCTGGTGATGATGATGGCCGCGATGTCTTCGAGCGGCAGCTTGCGCTCGCCCTGTTCGCTGCGACAGGTCAGTTGCCCGTCCTTGCACGAGAGCGAGCAACTGGGCGTGTCGATGTTGACGATGTGATAGGACATGGAATGCCTTCCTGACCGATCATCGGTGCGCGGGCATCGTGCCTGAAGCACGGTTCGGCGCAGAAACCTGCGGCCCCGGCGGGGCCGGACATGAATAGCCCCGATGAAATCCGGGGTAACGAACGCAAAGGGAACCTCAACCCCGGAGGGGTTGAACCGTGGTGTGCGCGCGTGCGACGCTGTTCAACCCCTGCCAGGGTTGAGAACAATCCCAACATCGCGTACCCCGGATTTCATCCGGGGCTATTCACGTTCAATCGCTCCGCGATGCGTCAGCAATCAAGGCCGGTGTAGCCCGTGTGCAGGATTTGAATTCGTTCCGGCCCCAGAGTGGTCAGGGATACTTCGCGCCAAACGCCAACGTCCTTGTCTTCCATGACCACCCGGTCAGGGCTGCCCAGATCAAGTTTGAGGGTTTGCTTCACACTGAACACGCGCCACACACCCGCCTTTGATTCCATCTTTTTGGGAAGGCTGCTCAAGCGAATCAGCATTCCGTTCCGAACAACCCTTGGCCTCTTGCCTCCATTCCTCGTCTTCAACTCCTCCAACCGGTGCCACACCCGATGCCACGGGATGACGACGAACTTTTCCCCGCCCTCGGGCGCGTGGTCGAGGATGGCGACGCCGAAGTTGTCGGTGATGACGCGCACGCCTTTTTGCGCGGCGAGTTTGCCAGCACCGTTGAGGGGTTTGAGGCCGAGCAACTTTCCTTCCGCAAAGTCTTCCGGCTTGCGTTTGCGTTGTCCCGTTTTCGGATCACGTCCACCATACTGTTCGACTTGAACCCGTCCGCCTTCCCGCCCAACCACGCCCCAAGTTGTTTCACCAACCTTGATTCCGCTCATGTCGGCGGGGATGTGCTGCACCACGCGCTTCTCGGCGAGGCGCTGGCGGATTTGTTCCTTCAAGGGATTGGGCAAATCATTCAGCCGCATCCGTCCGTCGCCATCGGCCTTGTAGAGTCCGGTGGCTTTGAGCAGCGCGGCTTCTTCCGCTGTGGGGCGGCGGCGCGTCATGGCGAGCCACAAACGCCGCTCGTCGTCCGCGTCGCGATCCAGGCCGGCCTTCACCATCGTGGCCCAGAAGGTTCCGTGGCGCGGAAAGTAAAGGCTCGCCAGTCCCATTACGCACGCATCGAGAGCGTGGTGCAAATGTGTGATGCCGCGAATGTCGTCCTTCTTTTTCGCCCGGCGCACTTTCTCCATCTGGCCGGTCTTTTCATTTCGTTCCTCGACTTCTTCCATCACGGCGGGATTGGCCAGCTCAAGACAGGCGGTGAGCCGCCACGCCTTCCGCACCTCGCCCGTCACCGAGCCGGGCAACGACACCACGGGCGGGCGTTGCTCCGGCGGGAAACTGCGCTGCAACACCTGCGCGCCCATCCGCACCAGATGCCGGGTCACGGTCAGGTCGCGGGGCGTGAATTCCTTTTCCTCGTAGTTCTCCGTGAGCAGGCGGCGCACGCGGCGTTTCTTGCGCGCCCGGTCGTCGTCGTGGCCCTTGCGCACATCCAGCGCGGCGACGTGCTTTTGGAATTCAGCCAGGGACATCAAGGAAAGCTGCGGACGGCCCGGAACTGGTTGTCCGCCAAATTCCCGGATGAACTGCATGGCGGTGCGCTTGCCCTTCCACTTGTTCACTTCGCCCCAGGTGATGACGAGTGAATCCAGCGAATCACTCTGCCGGTCGGAATGCGGGATGATGTGGTCCTTGTCCATCACGCCATCCAGCAGCGTGTCTATGTCGAAAGACTTGGCGGTGTACGAACATTTCCAGCCGAGGTCTTCCGCCACGCGGGCCTTGCGAATGATTCCGGCGGTGACAGGAATCTTCCGCCGCGCGCACGCCTCCTCGACCTTTGCGGCCACCCGTTTGAAATCTCCGAGACGCAAACCCAAATCCTGCTCCTGCTCCTTGCGCGTCTTGCCGGAAAGATCGCGCAAGTCGCTCGCCACTTCGATGGTCATGCCCGCGATGCGGCCCTTGTCGCCCGCCGCGAACTCCGGCGCGGCGATCAAGTCCGCTTGCAGCCGTTCGAGAATGAGCAGCCGATGGCGGATGAGATGGTTGTTCGTCTGCTCCTCCACGCGGCGCTGGAGTTGCGCCTCCTTCAATTCATCCGTCTGGCACAGACAGCCGCGCGGCTGCTCTTTTGTCTTCTCGGCGCGCGGATCCCAGCCTTTCATCACTTCCTCGTTAGCCTCGCGCAACACGGTGCGGGCATAAGGCGCGCGGCCTTTGGGCAAATCAGCTTTCAGCCTGTCACCCAGCAATTCTTCGCGCGTCGTGGCGGATTGCTGCTTCGCCTTCTTGGTGTTGGCGGCGTCGAGCACGCGCTGAACCGCGGCGTCAAACGCCGTGCCGTCCGCGCCGCTCAACCAGTCGCGAACTTCGATCACCGTCACGGATTTTCCGTGGGCCAGTTTGCCGTGCAGTCGTTTGCGGAACTGGTCGGGCAGCGTGGCGAGCGCATCCGCGAGTTTGCTGTTCGTGATTTCGCGTCGCACCGGGTCCAGCACCAGCGCCTTCTCCGCGTCCGGGTGCATGAGCATGTTGGCGATGTTGCTGCGCTTCCAACCGGTGATCTCGTGAATGATCTTCTCAAACTCCTTCTTGCCCATCGAACCGGCGTAGGCGGCCTGCGCCGTCACCTTGGCGCGCTCTTCGGCGGTCAACGTCCGCGTCTTCGCCTCGCCTTCGCGCGAGCCGAAGACGTTGGCGAGTTGCAACGCCCAGCGGAAGCGCAGGAACTCCGGCGTGGCCTTGGACGGCAGCTTGGATTGTTTCGCGGCCTCGTGTTTCGCGTCTTCGGGCGAAGACCCCGCGGCGGTCAGTTCCCCATATCGCCGTGCGAAAAAGATCGGACACACGCCGATGATCCGGTTGTCGAAACGCGGAATCATCTGCCCGAAGAGAAGTCCGCCGTAGTAACGCTTGGGCAGTTTCAAGCCGCAGGGAATGGTGTTCCACGCCTGCTGCTCGGCGGGCGTCCGGAGCGGGTCCACATCGCCGCCAATCAACGTGCGGATGAACGCGTCATCGAGTTTGGGCAGCTTGCCTTTCAGCGCCGCGAGCAAGGCGCTGACTTCCGGCCAGACGATGGACTCGCGCGGGAAGGCGGCGTTCAGGCCTTTGAAGTGAGTCGGCTTGTCGGCTCGTTTATTCTGCTGCCACTGAGCGACTTCCTTGTCGTACCAGGTCGTGTAGGTCGCGATAGTTTCCGCCATCGTCTGCGTGTGCATTTCCTCCATGCGCGCCTGGGCGATCTTCACCTTCTCGGTATCCGGCACGGCATCATCGTCCACCGCCGCATCATCGCCGCGATTGGCCCACGGCGGGGCGAAGTAACCGCGGTTGTGCGCGTACCAGCGGAGGATGTCCCAAAGCTCCGGCCAGCCGAGCACGGGCAATGACTTGCCGTCACGCGCGGCGGCCAGAACTCCCGCCGCCTTCTGCCACGCGAAGCCGTCGCCGCCCGCCTGTTGATGACGCCCCTTGAGTTGCGCCTCGGTGAAAACGCCGAGGTGAATCAGCAACTGCTCCATGCGGGCGATGCGTTGCCGCGTACTGCGGGCGTGCCGCCGCGCCTGGCGATTCTTCCGCCTCTTCACCGCGAGACAATCATCGGCGCCGAACGTGACCGCGCCCGTGCCGAGAATTTCTGGCTCCTTGATTTTGACGGCGGGCGAATGGCGCAGCACAGCCCAGCCGATGGAACTGTGGCCGACATCGAACGCGAGATGAAGGTCCTGTGGAGTTTTCATAAATTTGCCTTGGGTCTGACGCGGAGGCTGCGGTAGTTATTTCATCGAACCAAGACAAAGTGAGTGATGCAGACCGGTTCCCTGGGTGCCAGTCACCTACACCGTGGAAAAACAGCATCCTCTCAGTTTGAACGGCCCGGGTCGCTCCCGGGCCGTTTCTTTTTTCACCGGCACGGTGCGGCTCCGGCTTGGGAACTTTCAGAAGAGATGCCGCTCACGAACAGTCGTTGAAGCCCCGCCCTGATTGGCCTTACTGTCCCCCGCATGAGCACGGTCACGGAAAAAGAGGCGAAGGCGCAACTGCCCAAGCTGCTGGCGCAGATTGAGAAGTCCGGTCAGCCCATCGTCATCTGCCGCGACGGCAAACCCGTGGCCGACCTCGTGCCGCATCGCAAGGTGAAGCGCGATCTCAGGCCCGATCCGATCCTGAGCAAGATCGTGATCAAGTGCGATCTCACCGAGCCGTTGAGTGAAAAAGCCTGGCCCAAGGAATGCCGGTGATTCTGGATACTTGCGCGCTCATCTGGCTGGCCGAGGGCAGTTCGCGGTTCAGCCGCGCTGCACGGAAACGAATTGAAGAATCCCCGCTGCTCTACGCGCCCGCCATCAGCGGTTTCGAGATCGCGCACAAAATGTACGAAGGCGGATTGGAGCTTTCCGCCCCGCCTGACGAATGGTTCACACGGCTGATCGCGAAGTATGGATTGACGGAAATGCCGCTCGATTTGCGAACCTGTCTTCGGGCGGCCGCGCTCCCAAATATTCACCGTGACCCGTGCGACCGCTTCATCATCGCCGCCGCAAAAATTCACGGCTGCGAGGTTGTCACCGCTGACGAACGCTTCGGCGAATATGGCGTCATCACTTTGATTTGAACATGAAACCACTCGAAGGACGCAACGCCATCATCACCGGGGCCAGCCAGGGGCTGGGCAAAGCCATTGCCGAACATTACGTGCGCGCGGGCGCGAACGTCCTGCTCTGCGCCCGCAGCAAGCCCGAGCTTTCTGCCACGCAAAAGGAACTCGCCAAGTCTGCGCCCGGCCAGAAAGTCCTCGCCCACGTCGGCGACGTGTCGGATGAGACGCAGGTGTACGACATCGTGGATTACGCACTCAGCGAGTTCGGCACCATTCACGCGCTCGTCGCGAACGCCGGCATCTATGGCCCGATGGGCCCGACCGAGACCGTGGACCTCGACGAATGGCGGCGCGCGATGGAGATCAACCTGTTCGGCTTCCTGCTGCCCGCGCGCGCGCTCATTCCGCATTTCAAACGGAACAAGGCGGGCAAAATCGTCGTCATCTCCGGCGGCGGCGCGACCAACCCGTTGCCGAACATCAGCGCCTACGCCGCCAGCAAAGCCGCCGTGGTGCGCCTGATGGAAACGCTCGCCGAAGAGTTGCGCGCGTTCAACGTGGACGTGAACGCCATCGCTCCCGGCGCGCTCGCCACGCGGCTCATTGATGAAGTCCTCGCCGCCGGCCCGGAAAAAGTAGGCGCGGCCTTCTTCGAGAAGAACAAGCAGTGGAAGGAAACGGGCGCGACCCCGCTCGATCTCGGCGCGAGCCTCGCCGTCCATCTCGCCAGCGCGGAGAGCGACGGCATCACGGGAAAACTCATCAGCGCGCAGTGGGACCCGTGGAAGGATCTTCAGAAGCACCGCGACGATCTCGCGAAGACCGACATCTACTGCCTCCGCCGCATCGTGCCCGAGGATCGCGGCCAGAAGTGGAGTTGAAACGCGGGCAGAACGGTCGCGCTGGCCCGTGCTCAGGGTGGCCCGATGGGCTGCCGGTTGCTGCTGAAGCAGTGCGGCGGCGCAGTTGGATCAAACGTCCGGTGCGGAGGATTTCCAAGTTCTCCTCGGTCAACAGCAACGACCGCAACTCGCGCGTGGCCGGTCAGCAGGGCCAGCGCGCGACGCCGGCCCCGCCCGCAAATCCGCTTACGGATTGAAAGCGCGGTAGAAGCGATTCGTCGCGGAGCCGGGCGGTTGATCGGTGATGACGAAGGGCGTGGTGACCGGGGTGGTGGTGGACATGGTCGTCCAATTGATCAGGTCACGGGACCGCTGCAAGGTGAGCGCGAGACCGAGCGTGTTCGTGATGGTCAGGGTGACCACTCCGTTAGTGCGTGTAATGGGGCCAAAGCGGGGACGGCGGGTGCCGGCTCCCGGATTGTTGATGGCGTTCGCCTCGATAGTGACGGCGGTCTGCGCCAGCGCCCGGCCGTGCAGCACCGCGCCGGTCTTGAGGGCAATCAGCGTCTGGCACAGAATGATGCCCTTGAAATCAGACTTCGTGCCCAGCGTCACCTCGCCGGAGACTTGCCAGAAAATGTTTTTGGCCTGGGCGCCGCCACTCAAAGTGACCACGGCATCGTTGGCCACGGTGAGGTTCTGGGCGATCTGGAAGATCCAGATTTCGTTGGCCCCGCCCGCGATGGTCACACCGACGGGGATGATGACGCCCGTACCCCATTTATGCAGTCCGGGGGTGAGGATCAGCCCATCGATATTCCCGGCCCCTTCCTCGGTGAAATCCGGCAACGAGCGGCCGGCGGCATCCGTGAAGGCCGTGCCCATGTCGCCAATGGCCGTGGTCAGGTCCGAGGGCGTGGGAGTCGCCATGTCGGCGGCGTAGAGCTTGCCAGTGACCAGAGGCGCGAGCGCGAACTGGCCGGAAGGATCCATGGTCTCGGAAAACCCGGTCAGGTACGTGGTCGCGGCCGGGCTAAGCCCGATGTGGCCGCCCACGGCGGTGGCACCCGTGGTGGAGACGCCGGTTTTCGCGAGGACCACGTAATTGCCGGCGGTGCCCAGATCCACCGGCTGCTGAGCGCCGCGGGCGGCGTAAAGTGGGAGGGAAATCAACAAGGCCAGCGCGGCCAGGCCTCGCATCGAACGGACAGGACGGACAGTTTTAACAACGGTTTCGGACATAATTGGAATTGATCCTTCATGGTGGCTCAGGGCGGAGGCAAGGCGCGGGGGCCAGCCAGACGAATGTGTGGTTATTGGCCCCTCACAGTGATCTGTCGGGGGTAAGCTGGAGAAGTCAAGGGGTCATCCCAGGCCCCACGGTTAAGTGCCCTGAAAAGCCGTAAGCGAAGGAAGAACGGGTCAAGGCGTTGAAAGATTAGTTTGCGCCAGTGCGCCAAGACGCCAAGGGGTAAGGCAGGGGAACATTGCGTCCCGCCAGCCGGTTGATCACACTCATTTCCGCTGGTGAGCGACTTTCTGCAACGTGTCTGCCAAAGCATCTTGGGCCGCCGGATGATTCCCGACGGCGCGTCTTCCCTCGTCGCTGTGTCTGGCGGCGTGGATTCGATGGTGCTCCTCCATGCGCTGGCCGAACTCGCGCCCACCCACCGCTGGCCGCTCACGGTCGCGCACTTCAATCATCAGTTGCGCGGGCGCGATTCGGATGCTGACGAGCGCTTCGTGGGGCGCGCGTCGAAGAAGCTGGGGCTGAAGTGCGAATGCGAACGATGCGATGTGCAGGAGTTCGCCGCCGCGCGAAAGATTTCCGTCGAGATGGCCGCGCGGAATCTGCGCCACTCGTTTCTCGCCCGCACCGCCGAACGGCTCGGCCTGCGCCACATTTTTCTCGCGCACCACGCGGATGATCAGGTGGAGCTTTTTTTCCTGCGGTTGCTGCGCGGCTCCGGCACGCAGGGTCTGGGCGGCATGGAATGGAGTGCGCCTTCACCCGCCGGGGGCGACGTCGCGCTGCTGCGCCCGCTGCTGGGTGAATCGAAGGCTTCGCTCGTGGAGTTTGCCCGGGCGCGGAAGATTTCCTTCCGCGACGACGCCAGCAACCAGTCGCTCGACATTCCGCGCAACCGCCTCCGTCACGAACTGCTTCCGCTGCTGCGCCGCCACTACGCGCCCGCCCTGGACAGGGTCGTGTTGCGCTCCATGGAACTCGTGCATGACGAAGGCGATTTCGTGACCCTCGAAGCCATCGCGTGGCTGGAGAAAAAACGTGGCGGGGCGTTCGACATGTTGCACGTCGCGCTGCAACGTCGCGTGATCCAAATTGGTCTGCTGGCCAACGGCGTGGTGCCGCAGTTCGAGCATGTCGAGCATCTGCGCCTCCACGCGAACGAGTGGTTGACCATTCACGTCGGGTTCATCTGCCGCCGCCGCGCGGATGGCGAGATCGAGGCCCGCCCCGTGCAGTTCACGCGCTTCTATTCCGGCGAGGCCCACGTCACGCTCGGCCTGCGCTCGGGCCGCACGGCCTGCGAATCGGCGGTGCTGATGTGGAGTTTTACCGCGGACAGCGCGTTACCTCCACCGCGCGCCCACTCTGAATTCTTCGACGCAGACGCCGTGGGCCGGAGCATCGTGCTGCGGCACTGGCGAGAAGGGGATCGCTTCCAACCCATCGGCATGGCGCAGCCGGTGAAGCTCCAGGATTTTTTCACGAACCAGAAAATCCCGCGCGCCCGCCGCCACGAGCTGCTGCTCGCGGTCAGCGAGGGCGGGGAAATCTTCTGGGTCGAGGGCGCGCGCATCGGCGAGCGGTTCAAAGTCACGCCGGCCACGCGACGAATTCTGGAGTGGAACTGGCAGCGGGCCGGGCCGGAGACCGGCGCTCCGAATTGACGCCCCGTACTAGCGCACGTATTGCGGATCAAAGACCGGTCCCAGCCCGTGCTTGCGGAGCAGCTCAGCGAACGTCGCCAGCCCGCGTTTCTCGTCCGAGCCGAGGTGATAGTGGATATGCCAGCCGAGGTAATCCTGCCGGAAATCGAGGTCGTATTCGGTGCGCGTGCGGATGATGTGGTCGAGCGTGTCCACGCCGAATTCTTTCGCCTCGCGCAGACGGCGGCGCAGTTCCTTGTTCTCCACGCCGCGCCGCAAGGCCCACACCGCATAGACGAACGGCAGCTTGGTCAGGTCAAACCACGCGGAACCCAAATCCCAAATCTGATGCGAATGTTCCGCCCGCAGAAAATCAATCGCGCGGTCGCCGATGAGCAGCACCGCGTCGCAGCTCGGCGCGATCTCGTAATCCGGCAGCGGGATCAACTCCGCGCGGATGCCGCGCTCGGCGAGCAGCACCTTGAGGAGATTCACGCTCGTCAACGAAGCCGGGTCGCAAAAAATCTCATGCACTTCCGCCAGCGGATAGCGGTGCGCCACGAACACGCTCTTCACCTCGCCGAGCGACGCGATGGATACGCCGTCGAGCACGTCGTAGCGGTCGTTAAACAAAACTTCCGTGACACTCACGAGCGCCGCGTCGAGTTCATCGCGGCGCAGCATCTCGGCGAGCTTCGCGGGCGTGACAAATTGAATTTCGTCCTCCAGCCCACGCGTGGCCGGCACGGCGTTGAGATACGGCACGGACCCAACGCGGAACGGCTTGAGCGACTGTTCCAGTTCCTGCTCGCGCAATCGCTCGGTCGTGATGCGGTCGCGCTCGACGCGACGCGCGAGTTGTTCTGCCGATTCCGGCGCAGCCATGCGGAGCTTGGGTGTGTCGTCAGACATGCGGACGCAAGGTAGCGCAAGGCGGCGCGGGCTTTCAACCGTGGAGCCGGTTGTCAAAAGCCACGCCGTTGCCTAGTTTGCGCGCGCTTTGAAAAAGGTCTGGTCAAGTTTTGTCCTGAAAGTTGCCGCGTGGATCGGGGCGGCGCTGGCCGTGCATTTTTGCGCCACGATTTTTCTCGGGGGTCCCATTGAGTATGTCGTGCCCGGGATTCTTGGCCTCGGCGCGTTGCACATCGGACTGCTCGACCGCACGCCGTTGCCGGGCGGGGACGGCAAGATGCTCAAGCGCGGCCTCGCCCTGCTGCTGCTCACATTCGCCGTGTGGCTCGGCACCAATCCGGGCGCGGAGGAAAAAATTTCCTGGATTTGTTACTCCGATGAGGCAGCCGAGGCCGCACGGCAAGGCGGGCGGCCGGTGATGATTGATTTCACCTCCCGCACCTGCGCGCCGTGTGTGGAGATGGAGCGGAAGGTCTTCTCGCATCGCCGCGTCGGTGATGCCGCGGCGCCCTTTCTCGCTCTGCGCGCGGACCTCACGGTGGACAACGCGGTGAATCAAAAGCTCGCGGAGAAGTTTGGCATCGGCGCGTTTCCCACCGTGGTCTTCCTCGGCACGAACGGAGTGGAGCGAGTGAACCTGCGGCTCGTCGGCTACGAGGACGCGCTGCGTTTTGCGCAACGCGTGGAGTCGGCGCGGTAACGGGCGACCAGTTTGCCACGGGCAGAAGCTGAGTAGTTCGAGCGGGCACCCAAGCTGGAGCGCGGGCGTCCCGCCCGCCCGGATGGAACCAGACGCGGTCGAAATCGTGTATGGAGGCCGAGAATTTTGCGCCCTGTCCGGCTGTCCGGCGGGCGGGACGCCCGCGCTCCTTCACCCTGTAAATTTTGCGCCCGGTCAGAATCCAGTTTGTGCTGAACATCCCGCCGCCTTACCTGTCCGACCACTGATGAAAACGATCTTCAATGCCACGCCTTCGCCCGAGGAATTTCAACGGCAGCTCTCGGAGTTCATGCGCAAGAATTTTCCCGGCGTCACCAATCCGGCCTTCGCCTCCGACCCGAGCGATGGCGATGAAGAAGGCGGCGAAGCGCCCGCGCCGAAAGCTTCCGGCGACTTTGACTTCCGGTTCAAGCCGCGCGATGTGAAGGCGCACCTCGACCGCTATGTCATCAAACAGGGCGAGGCGAAGAAGGTGCTGAGTGTCGCGCTCTGCGATCATTACAATCAGGTGCGGTTTGCCCGCGCGGGCCGGCAGACGGCGAATTACGCGAAGCAGAACATCATCCTCGTGGGGCCGACGGGCGTGGGCAAAACGTATCTCATCCGCAGCGTGGCGGACTTGATCGGCGTGCCTTTCGTGAAGGGCGACGCGACGAAATTTTCCGAGACCGGTTACGTCGGTGGCGATGTCGAAGACCTCGTGCGCGAACTGGTGCGCCGCGCCGATGGCGACGTGGAGCGCGCGCAATACGGCATCATCTACATCGACGAGATTGACAAGATCGCCACGTCCTCCACCTCAGGCGGACGCGATGTGAGCGGGCGCGGCGTGCAGACGAACCTGCTCAAGTTGATGGAGGAAACGGAAGTCGCCGCGCGCGCGCCGAACGACATCGCGGGACAGATTCAGGCGATGATGGATGTGCAGCGCGGCGCGGGCGGCGGCAAGAAGCAGGCGGCGACGATCAATACGAAGCACATTCTCTTCATCGTCAGCGGCGCGTTCGACGGCTTGCAGAAGATTGTGCAGCGGCGGTTGCGCGAGGCGGTCATCGGTTTCGCCGCGCCGACGCGCGTGGTCGCGGACGAGGAAGTGTTGAAGGAGGCGCAGACGCGCGACTTCATTGATTTCGGATTCGAGCCGGAGTTCATCGGACGTCTGCCGGTGCGCGTGCATTGCCATGCGCTGAACACGGACGATCTGTTTCAAATCCTGCAAGGCTCCGAGGGCAGCATCATCCGCCAGTACGAGCAGGACTTCGCGGCCTACAACATCGAGGTGCTGTTTCGTGAGGATGGGCTGCGACGGATCGCGGAACTGGCCGCCGAAGAAAAGACCGGCGCGCGCGGATTGATGACGGTTTGCGAGCGCGTCTTCCGCGATTTCAAATTCGAGCTGCCGTCCACGGTGGTGAAGCAAATCGTCATCACGCGCGAGTTGGTGGACAGTCCGGCGACCGCGCTCAAGACGCTGCTGGCCGAGCGGGACAAGCAGGAACGCGCGGTGATGACCCAAGTGGTGCGCGAGTTCGCCCAGCGTTTCCGTGAGAGCTTCGGACTGGCGCTGGTCTTCACCGATGACGCGGCGGAACATCTAGTGACACTGGCGATCGAACAGAACAAGACCGTGCGCGATCTGTGCGCGGAGAAGTTCAAGGACTTCCACTTCGGTTTGAAACTGCTGGCGCAGAACACGGCGCAGACGGAGTTCACGATTGACCGCGCGGTGGTGGACGCGCCGGAGAAGGCGCTCAGCGAGTGGGTGGTGGCGAGCTACCGGCAGCAGAGTGCCGCCAGCGTCCCGCTGGTGTAACCATCGCAAACGCCAGCGAGACGCTGGCGGCACGTTACGCGAGCTTCGCGCCGAAGCCGCGCAATGGGCGCACCGAGCCGTCTTTCAGCAGCGAGGCGTTCAGCGGCATCCGGGCGTCCGCGAGGCACAGGGCCACATCGGGCGCGAGGTCGGGATTCACGAGGAGGCGGCGGGCGTTGAGCGAGCAGGAGGTGATGGCGCGTTCCCAGACACCGCCGCCATTCATGCAGCTCTGGCTGTAGGCCAGGCTCGCGAGATGCGCGGAGTCGCTCAGGCATTCCGGCGGAAGTTCCTGGGCCAACTCATCCACGAGCGCACCGGCGGCGAAGATGTCCTCGAAAGCCGGCAGCTCAAAAGTTCCTGCACACACGAGGAGTAAATTTTTTGGGCGCAGTTGTTCGATCGCGTCCTTGAGCGCGTCCAGGTTTATCAGCCCGCCGAGCAGCACCATCTCGGCGTGCGCGCAGGCGCGGAGGGCGCGCGTTCCGTTCGTTGTGGTCCAGACGATAGCTTTCCCCTGTACTTTCTCCGGCGTGAAGTCGCGGGGGGAATTGCCGAAGTCGAAATCAATTCCGCCGGTGAGTTCTTTGCCGATGCGCAGTCCGTGGCGTTCGCCCGCGAGGAGAATTTCCGGGCGCTGTTGCTTCACCGCCAGCGCCTCGGCAATTTCCACGACGGGGATGATCTCCTCCGCGCCGTTGTTCAGCGCGGTGAGCATCGAGGAGGTGGCACGCAGCACGTCGAAGACGATGCACGTTGTGGCGCTCAAGTCGCGCGCGGCCAGCGCGGAAAATTCCGCCGGGGTCAGAATGACTTCAATGTTCAGGCTCATGTTTTTTGAATGGCGCGCAGTGTTCCCAAAGCAACGCGGGGGACAAAGAGGTTTCTTCAGCGCATGGTCCGCACGGGAACTCATCGGTGTTGACCAGCGTCCATGAGCCCAAAAAATAACCACGCCTTTTCAGGCGCGGTTAGGGATGAAACTTGGGGCCGGCGGGCGCGGCTACTCGCGCGGGGCGAGCTTCTTTTCGACGCGCACTTTTTCGAGGGTCACGTATTTCGGGAGACCGCCTTCGACGGGGAACTTCACTTCACCTTCGATGAGCGGGCGGGCGTATTCCACGAACTTCTCGTTGGGCATGAAACCGTCTTGGCTGATCCAGTCGCGCGGGACGAGGTGCTCGACGTTCGCGATGTCGCCGAGGGGCTGGAGGCCGAGCGACCATTTGTAGGGCTGGCTCTGCACGCGGACGATCTTGACCATGAATCCACTTTTGCCTTCGACGGCGGCTTTCACGGCTTCCTCGCCGCAGGCGCTGGCTTCGAGCACGTCGGTGGCGCTGGCGAAATGGCCGGCGGCGCGTTGCGCGTAGCCGAGTTTCACGCTGCGGCTCTTGAGCTTCAATTTGTCGGAGACGAGATCGGCGAGATGGTCCGCCGCGCCCGAGAGCACGGGATGGCCGAAGGCGTCCACGCGCGTGTCATCAGCGGCGATTTCCTTGCCCGCCTGGTTCCGAAAGCCTTCGCCCACGACCACGACGCAGTATTTCAACTTGTCCACCGTCTCCTGCACGCGCTGGAGGAACGCGGCTTCGTCGAGCGGAATCTCGGGGAGCAGAATGATGTGCGGCGCGTCATCGGGCTGGCGCTTGGCGAGCACGGCCCCGGCGGCAATCCAGCCGGCGGAACGGCCCATGACCTCGACCACGCAGCACGAGCCGTCGTCGGTCGCCATGCTGCTCACATCAATCGCGATCTCCATGACGCTCGCGCCGTTGTATTTGATGACCGACCCGTAACCGGGGCAGTGGTCGGTGTGCGGCAGGTCGTTATCAATCGTCTTCGGCACGCCGATGACGCGCATTTCCCAGCCGCGCTTGATGGCTTCCTCGTGAATTTTGTGCGCGGTGTCCTGCGAATCATTGCCGCCCGCGTAAAAGAAATAGCGGATGTTGTGCGCCTGAAAGACTTCGAAGAGACGGTTCATGTCCTTCGCGGCCTGCTCGGGTTTCTTTTTGAAATCAATCTTGTAACGGCAGGTGCCGAGCGCAGCGGCGGGCGTGAATTTCAGTCCTTCGATGGCGCGGTTGGTCTCGTCCTGGAGGTCAATGATCTCCTCGTTCAAGATGCCGAGGATGCCGTTCAGACCGCCGTAAATTTCTTCGATGACCTCGTGTTTTCCAGCCTGTTGGATCACGCCAGCGATGCTGGCATTGATGACCGCTGTAGGGCCGCCAGATTGGGCGACGAGCAAATTTCCGCTTAAATCAGCCATAAAGTCCGCGGACACTGCCTAGCGTGCCGGAGGGTGTCAAAGTGATTCACGGGCGGAGTGGGTTGTCTGGCGCATCTGGACACGGTTCTTGAAAACATGGGCGCAGGTAGGGCGTTGTCGCTCCGCGCGCGCCGGGTTGAGGCTGAAGCAAGTCCCGTACATCTTCTCCGGTTCCGGCCCGGCGCGCGCGGAGCGACGACGCCCTACCGCCCCGGCTTGCCACCAGCCGGGACGGCCAGTGGACTGACGGCAGCCGAGACGGCTGCCCCACTAATTTACTGCGCCCTACTTCGCGTCCAGCGCCGCCACGGCTTCCCGCAGCCGGCGCTCGATCAGTTTCAGCACCGGGGCGTCCTCGATTTTTTTGCCGAGAATGTCCGTGACGTAGAAGGTGTCCACAGCCGCGCCGCGTTCGGTGAGAATTTTTGCGACCGCGATGTTCAGTTCCAGCGCCGCGAAAACCTGGGCCAGCGCGTAGAGCAGACCAATGCGATCCTCGGTCTCGACCTCGATGATGGTGCGGGAGTTCGAGCTGTTGTTATCAATGGCGATCTGCGTCGGGATGCGGTCGCCCTCCACGGATTGGTAACGCGGCGACGCGGTGCGCTGCTTCGCGATGAGCGTAGGCAGGTCGAGCGATTCCAGGGTCAGCACCTTGAGCAGGATTTCCTCGAAGCGTTCGCGCTCCTCGCGGGTGACGAGCGAGCCACCCTGCGCGTCCGTCACGAAAAACGTATCGAGCGCGATGCCGTCGGTGCGGGTGAAACTTTGCGAGGAAAGAATGTTGATGCCCGCCGCGCTGAGCGACCCGGCGATCTTGCTGAACAACCCAATCCGGTCCCAAGTGCAAATCTTCAGCGTGGTGTAGCCACGGTCGCGCTCGTTGTGCCAGGTGATGACCGGCTCCAGCGCCTTGTCCTCCTCGGTGAGTTGGAGGTGCATGAAGCGGTGCGTCAGGCTGAGGTCGGCGGCGATCTCTCTCGCGTTGTGCAATTGGAAGTAGCGCGCGGGCAGATGCTCGAAGTGCGCATGCAATTCATCCGCGCCGAAAGTGCGCGGGAGGTTCCCGGCAATTTCTTCCTCCAACAGTTCACGCTCCCGCTTCTCGGCGCGCACAAATATGGTGCCGGCGATCATCACGTCGTAGGTCTTGCGATAGAGCGTGAGCAGCAGCGAATCCTTGAAGCTGTTCCACAACTGATCGCTGGTCCCGAGCGAGTCGGCCAAGGTGTGCAACGTGAGCATCCGCAAATTCTCCGGCGACTGCATCAACGCGGCAAACGGGCGCACCACATTCTCGTCCTCCAGATCGCGGCGCTGCGAAGTGGTCGCCATCACGAGATGGTTCTCGATGAGCAGCCGGAGGTTGTGCGTGGTCGCGCCGTCGAGTTCGAGGCGCTTGGCGACACGCTGCGCGAGCTTGCCGCCGACTTCGCTGTGCTTGCCGGTGTGGTCGGCCTTGCCCGCGTCGTGCAACAGGAGCGCGAGGTAGAGCACGAACGGACGCTCCACCTCGCGGAACATCTGCGCATAGCTGCTGAACGGCGGCGTGAGTGCCTCCCACACCGCGTCAAGCTTTTCCAGGCAGACCAGCGTGTGCTCGTCGGTGGTGTATTGATGATAGAACTCGTGCTGCACGAGCGAGGTGAGGCGGCCAAACTCGGGAATGTATTTGCCGAGAAAATCCACGTCGTGCATCGCGCGCAGGATGCGGGCGACGTTGCCGCGCGAGTTGAGAATCTCCAGGAAGGTGGCGCGCACATGCTCGTCGTGGCGGAAGGCCTTGTCCACGAGCCGCAGTTCCTGGCGGATGACCTGCGCGAGATCGGGATGCAGCTTCAGCCCGCGTTGCTGCGCGTAAAGGAAGACGCGCATCAGCCGCTCGGGCTTGTCGCGAAAGACGCGCGGCACGGCGGCGAGGATTTCCCCGTCCACGAATTTGAAGCCATCCACCACCGGCTCCTTCTCCTTGCCGAACGGCAGAATGCGGCGGAGGCCCGGCAGCGTCTTGGTCTTCGGACGCAGCGCGAGCCGCTGCTCCACGGTGCGCGTGATGAGATAGATGTTCCGCGAGTGCGAATAGAAGTCGCCCATGAACGCCTCCAGCCGCTTGCTCGGCGACGGGTTCTTGTAGCCGAGATTGTTCGCGACCTGGGGTTGCACGCTCTTGGTCAGCACGTCCACGGCGCGCTCGGTGTGGTAATGAAGTTCGTTGCGCGCGCGCAGCAGGTAATCATACGCCGCGTCGAGCTGACGCGACTCCGCGGCGCTAATGAGTTCCTGCTTCACCATCTCCGCCGTGGTGCGCGTGCGATATTTGAAGAACGTCATCCACATCATGTTCTGGAAATCGCGCAGGCCGCCGCAGCCGTTCTTGATGTTCGGCTCCTGCATGGTCGCGGAGTTGCCGTACTTCGCGTGGCGCGCGGCCTGGTCCTTCACGCGCATCTCGAGGTATTCGTCCGCGTGGCCGGACACGCATTTGTCCACGAGCTGTTTCTGGAAAATTTTGAACAGCTCGGCATTGCCGGTGATGAGCCGCGCCTCGATGAGCGAGGTCTTGGATTGCATGTCCTCGTTCGCGACTTGGATCGCGTCCGTGATGCTGCGGACGGAGTGGCCGACCTTCAGTCCGATGTCCCAGAGCGGGTAGAGCAGGCCGTCCACGATGGCGCTCAGGACGGGCTTGGGCCGCCCGCCGGTGACGAGTTCGCCGTTGTGCAGGAACATGAAATCAATGTCGCTGTACGGGTTCAGTTCGCCGCGTCCGTAGCCGCCGATGGCCACGATGGCGATGGGCGGGAGGTTCGATTCGGCGAGCGCGGGCGTGGCCTGGCGCGTGGCTTGGAGAATGTATTGCAGCAGCAAATCCTGAATGGCCGAGCGCGCGCGGCACACCTCGCGCCCGCTGCCGCCGGCGCGGTGCAGGATGCGCAGGCGGTGCGACTCGACTTTGAGGAAATTGCGATAGCGCGCGAGTTCCTCCGTCGGCCTCCGACCGGCGGGCAAGGTCAGACGGGCTTCGGCACTGGCTTCGATTCGTTCCAACAAACTCGGCACGCGCCCGAGGCTACGGACAACGAAGTTCAAAGTCCAAAGTTCAAAGGCATGGAGCGCGGGATGCATCGGAACATCGTTCTTAAACGGCGGATGAGATGAAAAGCCGGCGCAGGTGGGGCGTCGTCGCTCCGCGCGCGCCGGGCCGGAAGCGGAGAAAGCGTGCGGAGCTTGCTGGAGCCTCAACCCGGCGCGCGCGGAGCGACGACGC
>JAYVQC010000161.1:0-5784 GCA_043757045.1 Akkermansia sp.
TGAGGCCGTGGCCGGCGACCCGCTGCTCGTGCGTCCGAATCGGAGCGAACCGCGCGCGGTCAAACGCCGGCCCAAGAACTTCCGGCTGCTGACCAAACCGCGTCACCAGATGGTGGTGGAACGCGGTCGCAAGCAATCGCAAAAACCATCGAAGAATGCCCTTAACTAAGCGCCATTCAGGTCAGTCCTCACAATCGACAATCCTTTCCATTCGCGGTCACGTGCGAAATGTAGCTGGCGCTGCCCATGCCCAGGCGCGTGCAATCCACTGGCGCGTCATGGGAGTTTCCTCGCGCCAACGTAACGCTCATGGCGTTTTCTTCGGATCGCCCTTGGGTCGCGCTTTTCATTTCGCCTCTCCGTGGAGCTGGCGGTTCATCGCTTGCACCAGTTGTTTCAGTTCCTTCACCGCCTGTTTCAACTCCGCGTTCTCGGCGCGTTGCTCTTCGACCTTCTGATTCAGTCCCTGAATCGCCGCCAGCGCCACGCCGTCGGCATCGACCGTGGCGATGTGGCGCTCATCGGTGCCCAGGCCGAAGGCGGCGTGGAAATCCTGCGCCATCGGGCCGACGTGCTGGGTGGCGGCGTCGCCCTGGAAATTCCAGCGGCTGATGGGCAGAGCCGCCACTTTCTCCAGCACGTCACGCGGACTCACCGGGATGAAGTTCTCCTTGAGGTTGCGGTCGCTGGTCGGATTGAAGGCTGTGGCCGTGACCGTGCCGATGACTTGCAGCGCGCTGACGGGAGAGGTGGTGCCGAGGCCGGTGTTGCCGTTGGTGTTGAAAAGCATCCGGGTCACGTTGCCGACCCGAATTTGGAGGGGGTGCGCGCTCATGGTGCCGAGCAGGGCGATGCGCTGGTTCTCGTCCGCTTCCAGCGCGACTTCGACCCGGTTGGTGCTCGAGGCCGGGCCAGGGCCGGCCACGGCGATGAGCGTGGCGCGCCCGTTTTCGTTGGTATTTTCCACGACCGCTTTGGGCGCGGCGGGGTTGATGGTGGGCACAGTTCCATAGTTGCCGATGTGGAGCCGGTGCAACGGGCTGGCGCTGCCCACGCCGACATTGCCGTTGCCACGCAAGACCGAGAAGTGGGGTGCGGTTTCGACGCCAGAAACCAGACCGAGGATTTGGAAGGGATTGCTGCTGGCCGCACCCTCATAGCGTAGAATCATGCCCACAGTGCTGTCGGCACTCTCGCACAAGCGTATTTCACTATTCCCGTTGATGCTGCCTGCGGGAGTAACCAACACGGTGCCGGTGGTGCCCTGTCCACGCACATGGAGGTCAGCCAGGGGAGCGGCGTTGATGCCGAGACTTCCCTGGATGATCTGGTTGCCGGTGAAGGTGTTGGTCGTGTTGCGCAACGCGACATTCGCGCCCAGCCGCGCGTCCGGCACGAGGCCGGAGGTCAGCGCGGCGGCGTTGAGATTCGTCAGCGCCCCGCCATTGCTGCCCGCCAACACCGGCTGGCCGTCCAGCGTCATGCCGGCGCCCGACGTGATGAACCGCACGCTGCCATCGGCGCGGACGTTGAACTGGTTCTGGGCCGTGGAAGCAAAATCGGCGTTCTGCGCATCTGCCCAGACGAAGCTGCCGTCGTGGATGGAACGGGCGCGGCGCCCGGAGGCGAAGCTGTAATCACCGCCCGCGTAGTTTCGTGCGCCGCCCGGAATCGTCGAGGCCAAACCGGCGTTGGTGTTCCAGCGGCCACCGCCAATGGACGAATAGGGCGCGCTGGGAGTGATGAAGTTTTCCGCGCCGCCGCCGATGCAGGCGGCGCTCGAATCGTAACCGATGCGGTTGCGATAGCCGCCGCCGATGACACCGCTGGCCACGTTGGTTTCTCCGATGAAGATGGTGTTGGAAGCTCCGTCCGTGATGTTGCTCACCACCGCGTCCGGGTTCACGAACGGGACGCCTTCGATGAAGTTGAGATACCCGCCGCTGATGACGCTGAAGACGCCATTGGCTTTGACCACATTCCAGCCGCCCCCGCCGATGGCACTGCCGCCTGCGCCGCCCTCCAGGCTGTTCTGCCGCCCGCCGTCGATGACTGCGCAGGGCGCGTTGGAACTAATCTGGTTGGTCACGCCGCCGCCGATGGTCGCACCCACCGTGCGCACGGAACCATCCCCCATAATCAAATTGAACTTGCCGCCCGAGATGACCGTGTTGTCGCAATCGCGCCCCGACTGATTGCCGGTGCCGCCGCCGATGACCGCGCCACCGGGGGTGCGTTCCTCGAAGAGCAGAGTGTTGCTCGAACCGTCGGTGATGCCCTGAGCAATGCGCGGGGCGTTGGTGCCGGTGGTGCCGCCGATCGCATTCCCGTAACCGCCCGCGATCACGCTGCGCACCGAGCCGTCTCCGAGCAGGTTCCATTGACCGCCGCTGATGGACGAGCCGGCGCTGTTCGTGCCGATCCGGTTGTGCTGGCCGCCATTGATGGTGGAGCTGCCGGACTGGCCGCCGATGTCATTCCACGCGCCGCCGCCGATGCTGGCCGCAGTGGTTCCGATCGCGATGAGGTTGTTGGACGAGCCGGCGATGAGGTTGGGCCAGCCGTTCAAGTTGGGCAGGAGGCGCAGGCCCCGGGCCTTGTTCACGCGCAGATCGAACGATTGATAGTCCGCCGTGCCGAGATACCAACTGGCGTTCGCGCCGGAATTTCCGCCCGTCTGCCAGAAGTTCGACGAGGCCACGCCACCGAGCGTCGTGGCATTCACGCTCGTCAATCCGCCGCCGTTTCCGGCGAACTGATTGGCCGTATTGCTGAAGTGTACCGCGCTGCCGTAAGTGCCGGCCGCAATGCCGCCGCTGACCACCTGGCCCGCCGTGATGGCGTAGGGCGTGGGCGTGACGGGCTGGCGCGGCGCGAGGGTTGAGAATGCGCTGCCACCATTCGTGCGCACGCCGATTTCGATCCAGCGCGGGCTGCCGTCAAAGACTGTCGCGCCGAAATCGAGCGCGGTGGTGAACAGGCCGTTGGCGACGACGACGGGCTCGTTGGTCACCATTGGCCCCACGGGACCGCCGCCGGTCTCGGCATTGTAGAGTTGGAACCGCAGGCTGTAGGCACCACTGGCCGGACCGCCATTTTCATGGAGCCGGCCCTGGTAGGTGAACGCCGTGCCCTGGGCGTGGGCGGCAGTGAATTGCGAGTTGAACAGGGCCAGCCAGGTCAACGCGATGAGGGGTGCAATCTGAGTTTTCATGGCCTTAATTTTCGTTTTGTTTTCAGGGTTCAGGGTTCAGTTATCGAGTTTGCCACTCCGGTCTTCATGCCGCCAGTCCGCAGAGTTGGGCCGGGCGCAGCCGCCGCCAGATCCTCGCGCCCAGCACATAAGAAAAAAGGGGCATCCTATGCAGTTGATCGCGGGACCGCGCCCGCCCCGGGCGCCGTGGGCCGCGCCTCGCGGCCCACGGAGGGTGCCGGAAAACACTCACCGTTTGGTGCGGTCCCGCGCGTCGGGTTCCGCGCGGGGGCGCGCTGAACCACAGCCGGGGCGGCTGTGCTCCCCGGTCTTTTCAACTGCATGGTTCCGGCTAAAAGCGGTCAGTCCTGAATGGCGCTTAGTTGAGGCAGGGGTTCGTTGGATTCTCGTGAAGATTTATACCGAAATTCGTCGAGCATGGCGCTTAACTAAGGGCCATTCAGGACTGACCCCTTTCAGGGACTCAACATCCGAGACGGATGTTGGACCTGCGACAGCCGGGACGGCTGCTCCACTACGAACCATTGCGCCGCCGCGGTAAAATCTTTTTACTCCTCCGCATGTCCACCATCGCAGTTCTCGGAACACTCGATACGAAGGGCGAGGAGCACGGCTTTGTCGCCGAACTCATTCGTGCGCGCGGACACACCGCGCTCGTGATTGATGTCGGCACGCTGGAGCCGCCGAAGATTCAGCCGGATATTTCTCGCGAAGAAGTGGCGCGCGCGGCGGGCTTCGATCTGGCCGCGCTCGTCGCACGCCGGGATCGCGGTGAGGCCGTCACCGCCATGTCGCAAGGTGCGCCGATTATTTTGTCGCGCCTGCTCGCGGAGAAGAAAATTGACGGCGTGATTTCGCTCGGCGGCGGTGGCGGCACTTCCATTTGCACTTCTGGGATGCGCGCGCTGCCGATTGGTTTCCCCAAGCTCATGGTCAGCACGCTGGCCAGCGGCAACACCGCGCAATACGTCGGCGTGAAGGACATCGTGATGATGCCGAGCATTGTGGACGTGGCTGGCTTGAATCGCATCTCGCGCCCCATTCTCACTCGCGCGGCGGGTGCCATTTGTGGAATGGTTGAAATGGTCATTCCTTCAGCCGCGGACAAGCCGGTCATCGTCGCCAGCCAGTTCGGCAACACCACCGACTGCGTGAATCACGCGCGCCAACTGTTGGAGGCGAAAGGTTATGAAGTGCTCGTCTTCCACGCCACCGGCACTGGCGGGCGGACGATGGAGTCGCTCATTGAAGCCGGTCTCGTCACCGGCGTGCTCGACATTACCACCACGGAGTGGGCAGATGAATTGGTCGGCGGCATCCTCGGGGCCGGACCCACGCGCTGCGAAGCCGCCGCGAAACACGGCGTCCCCGCCATCGTCACGCCCGGCTGTCTCGACATGGTGAACTTCGGCGCGCGCGAAACCGTTCCCGCCAAGTTCGCGGGCCGCTGCTTCTACCAACACAACCCGCAGATCACGCTCATGCGGACCACGCCCGATGAGTGCAAACGACTGGGCGAAATCCTGGCGGAGAAAGTGAACGGCTCGAAGGCACCGGTCACGGTGTTGATTCCCTTACGCGGCATCAGCGTAATCAGCGCAGCAGGTCAGCCCTTCCACGACCCGGTGGCGGACGCGGCGTTGTTCGCATCGCTGAAAACCAATCTTCGCCAAGATATTCCCGTGCGCGAAATCGACTGCAACATCAACGACCCGACGTTTGCGGAAGCGTGCGTGGAGGAGTTGTTGAAGAACATCTCGGTGCGGCGCGCATGAGCCAGTTCGACATCTTCGCCGCCGTCTGGTTTGCGGCTTGCAACCTCGCGACCTTCCTCGCGTTCGGCTTCGATAAATGGCGCGCAGGTCGGGCAGGTCAACGCATCCCGGAATTCACTCTCGCACTGCTCGGCGCGCTCGGCGGCTGGCCAGGTGGACTGCTCGGGATGAAACTGTTTGGCCACAAGACGGCGAAGCGGACATTCCAAATCAAATACGCCCTCGCGTTCCTGCCCTTCGCTGTCGAAGTCTGGGCCTGGTGGCACTGGCGCTGACGGGGACGCGGACGAAGGCAGCCTCGACCACGTCGTGCCCCGCTCGCGCGGCGGCGTGGACTCGTGGGGAAATCTCGTCTGGTTCGCGAAGGACGTGAACCAGCGCAAGGCCGACCGCCTCCCGCACGAGGCCGACCTCAAGCTGCTCACCGTCCCGCGCGCGCCGAAGGAACTGCCGGTCACGGCCCGCCTCCGCAACGCCCACGGCGTCGCCGAGTGGAAACTGTTCCTCAATGAGTGAAACAAACCGAAGCCCGGAACGGGCGAAAGACAATAGCCCAGGGCCAGCGACGCCACGCGAGCGCAGCCCTGGGTAGTCAATCCAAAACAAATCAAGCCCTGTAGGGGCGGAACAAAACACAAGGTTGAGTGCAACCGACCATTGGTTAATCTGATTCAAACGTGAGTGCGAAAGCGCAATCAAACTACAAAGCAGAAGCTGACCAGATCGCAATCGAGCGAGGTGGCCAGTGCCTGAGTGCCGAGATTCCGAAGACTCGTTCGCGTGTTTTGTGGAAGT
>JAYVQC010000162.1:0-5765 GCA_043757045.1 Akkermansia sp.
GAGCAACGCGACCGACTCATTGCTGTTCGTGTTCGTGACCAGAAAGGCGCCGGAGTAAAACCCGTTGGCGAGCGCGTCGGCGCTGCTGTTGATGGTCACCACGAGCGGCACCGAGCCGCCGCCGGGGATGACGCCGTTGGTCGCTGCGAGCGTCAGCCACGGCGTGGCGGTGGACGCGCGCCAGCCGACGGGCGTACGTCCGTTGTTCGCCAGTTGGTATTCGCGTCCGAGCGGTGCGAAAGGCCCGCCCGCCGCACCCTGGCTTTGAAACTCGGACGTGGGCGAGACGAGCAGCGAGCCGGACTGCAGCGCATTCACTTCCAGGAACACACCAATCAGCGTGACCAGCCCGCGCGTGACATTGGTGTAGAAAACAGTTCCGCCGTACGTGCCTGCCGCCAATGGGTCAGCCGCCGCCGTCAGTGTGACGAGATTGGTGAACGTCCCGCCGGGCGAGAGTGTGCCGCGATTGGTGGAGAGTTGCAGCCAGTTCACATTCACGGCCGCCGTCCAGGTCACGCCGGTGCCGCCCGCGTTACCGAGCAGGTGTTCCAATGCCGCCGGAGCGAACGGCCCGCCCGACGGCCCGGCGAAGGATGTCCCTGTCACACCGACGCTGAACTCCGGTTGCAACGGCGTGGCGTACGACTCCACCACTCCGGTGGTGATCGAACTGTCCGGACACACCGCGCCCACGCCGAGACCGCGCCGCGCGAAGGCCGTCCAAGCCTGATTCGTGTCACCGGAGAAGCCCGGCGTGTTCTGAATGGCCAGGAGGATGGCGTCGCGCGCCTGGAGAAAACTGGGATTCGGCGGCGAGAGCTGCAACCCGCGCGTCACGTAGCCGAGAATGCGGCGGTGGACGTTCGTGTATTCCAGCGAGTTCGTCGGCGCATATTTCCGCAGCAGCCCGGCGCGCAAATCCCACAACAGGCTGCACCAAATCTCGCCCTGCCGATGGACCGCGTTGCCCGAGCTGGTGATGATGGGACTGACGGGCACGCCCGGATGCGTGGAGGCGGTGCTTACATCAATGTCGCGAAAGGTCAGCGGATTGACGTTGAGATTCGTGGAGTACGGATAGCGCCGGATGCCGTAGTAATAATTTTGCTGGAGGCTGGCGAACTGGAAAGTGATGTAGCCGCCCAGCGGATAATTCCCGCCCAAGTCATCCTCGTGCTGGGCCAGCAGCGCCAGCGCGTAGAAATCTGACCAGCCCTCGCCCATGCCGTAGGTCTGCAACTGGTTGATGCCCACGCCACCGCCAATCATCCGGTCGGTCAGGCCGTGCGTGTATTCGTGCAGCACCACGTCGGCGTCAAAGTCGCCGTCGCGCGACGGTGTCGAACTGTTGAACAGAAACATCTGAATCCGCGGCGGGGTGCCGTCGCGGGTGGGCGTGTAGTTCGCGTTGTTGACCCCCGAGCCATCCTGCGCGTCGGCAAACACCGCGTCATTATCCGCGCCGCCGCGTCCGAAGTTGTCCTTCTGAAAGTTCCCCGCGCTCTCGGTGAAGCCCAGTTCATAAAGCCGGTCGTGCATGAAGTTGCACCAGTAGAAGAGCTGCACCACGGCGGCGGCCGAGTAGTTCGTGGGGCTGGTCGCGAAATCAATAGGGAAATCGAACACACGCTGGCCTGCGCCATTCACCGTCGCCTGGATGCGCGGCACGTCCGCGCGGTCGTCGCCGTCGCGGTCCAGATGCGCGTCCACGTTGTTGCCGCGCGGATCCATCAGGCCCTCGCCAAGCCAGCCAATCGGCGAAGCCGTCGCGTTCATATTGCTGAGGGTCACCAACGAGCGCGGGACATACGGTGCCTGCGTGTTGGCCGGCGTGGCCAGACCGGGCGACATCGGCGCGGGACTGTCGCTGGTATAGACGCGATACTGAGCTTCGCCGACTTCCACGGTGAGTTTGCGGCGCACGAGAATCGCGCCGGTCTCGGCATCAATGGCCAGACGGAAGCGCTCGCTGAATTCCCTCCGGTTCAACTCCACGTCCCAGCACAACCGCAACGTGTCGCCATCGAGCGGCAGCCACACGAGGCTCGCGCTGGCTTCGCCGGGCAGCGGGCGCACATCAAATTTCTGTTGCAACGTCTGCGACGCCGGCGCGGTGAGAGATTTCGACGCGGAAATAATCTCGCCGAGATTCTCCACCGCGATCCGCAGCGCGCCCTCCGCGCTCACCGGCGGCGCGAGCGCCTTGACCTGGCGGTTCGCCGTGCCGCGATCCGCCGCGCGATCCGGCTCCGGCACGAACTGGCTGGAGAGCGAAATCAATTCCCCCTCCGCGCTGCTGTGCGCCACGAACACGGAATCAAAAACTGGGATGCCGTCCACCCGCTGCTCCCAAACCATGGTGCGCTGGCCGAGATCATTCGTGTGATTGCGCGTCGCCCGTGCCGTGGAGAGAACTTCCGGCCCATGCCGGAACAGCGCGCGGTGCTCCTCCAGAAACGCCTTCACCGGCTCGTCCTTTGCGAAGCGTTTCGCCGTGGCCGCCGGGATCGCGCCCGATAATTTTCCCGAGGACGAGCGCACCCACTTGGGCGAGCCGAGCACGGCGTCAAAATCCACCACGACATCCGGGGCGCGGGATTTCAGTTCGGCACGCGCGGCCTGCTGGCCGGTCAGGGACGCGACCTTGGCGGGGGAAGCGACCGGGGCCGTGACCCTCAGATCGAAGTTCGTAAGCGACTCCCGCGACACCGCGTTCCGGGCGGACGCGGAACAAGCCAGGCCCATCAGGACCACGACCCAAGCGCACCAGCTCAATTGAATGATCCACGCACGCGGGGCGGAAAAAGTTTTGCTGTCGGCGGAAAAATTGATGCGGGAAAGTGCTGGCTGAATGGGTGAAAGTCAATTCGTGGAACCACGCAGGGTGGGATCGGAAGTGACGGTCAAACCGAGTCGGTCGTGCTGTCCCGTGGCGCCGCAGGCTTTGGGACTGCGGCAAGAATTGCCGCTCTGGATCCCCGCCGGAGGCGCGTCCCCGCAGGCTGTCGCTCCGCTGCCTCCAGAGCGGCGATGCTCGCCGCAGTCCCAAAGCCTGCGGCGCTACCGGCCGGGCCAGGCCGCCACTGGCCACCCCACTGGTGACCACCCTGGTCCGATGTGGAATTTAGCGGGTTGGAATTTGTTTGGATTTTGAGCTTTGGGTTTTGGAATTAAATCTCTCCATCCCCGCCCCGACCTGTGACTACGCCCCCGTCGTGTGCTTCTCGATCATCGTCACGATCTCTTCGAGGCTCGCGGGCTTCGCGAGACAGGGGCGGCCGGAAATGATTCCGTCCATTTCCTCCAACCGGCTGCGGCGGACGGCGGCGGTGAGGAAAACGATGGGCATATCTTTCAAGCCCGGCTCCGCCTCGAAGAGCGCCGCCACATTCCCGCCCGGCATGGCCGGCATGATCAGGTCGAGCAACATGATCTGCGGCTGGAACTCGCGCGCCGTCGGCAGCGCGTCCTCGCTCCAGTTCACCACGCGGACCTCGTAGTTGCCGGTCTGTTCCAGATTCAGCTTCAGCAGGTTGGTGAAACTCTTCTCGTCATCCACCAGCAGGACTTTCTTTTTCATAAATTACTTTTCCGCGCGCAGCATGATCGCCACGCGCACGCCGCCCTCGGCTCGGTTGCCAATCTCCATCGAACCGCCGTGCAACTCGATAATTTTCTTGCTCACGGACAGGCCGAGTCCCGTCCCCAGCCCCGTCGGCTTGGTGGTGAAGAACGGATCGAAGAGCTTCGGCAGATTCTCCGCCGAGATGCCGCGCCCGGTGTCCTCGATCTCCGTCAGCACCACGGTGTCGCCGTGGAAAATCTGGTTGCTGGAACGCGAGCCTTCGCCGTGCTGGCTGCGCTGGAACTGCGTCTGGCTCGTGCGCAGCGTCAGCGTGCCGCCGCCTTCCATCGCGTGGACGGCGTTCATCAGCAGGTTCACGAAGACCTGTTGAATCTGGTTCTTCTCGATGGCCACGCGCGGCAGGTTGGGCGTGAACTGCGTCACGAGTTTGATCCGCTGTTTGTTCAACTCGTGGCGCAGCAGCACCAGCGTGCCCTCCAGCACGCGGTTCAAATCTTCCGCCTGCACATCGAGCTGATGCGCGGCGGAAAAGTCCAGCAGCCCGCGCGTCACCTTGTCGGCGCGCTCGATGGCGTCGCGCATCTCCGTCAGCACCAGCGTCACGTTTTCATCGGCGGCGGGCGCGCTCTTGGTCAGGTACTCGACGCCCATTTTCAAAACGGCCAGCGGGTTCTTCACCTCGTGCGCCACGCCGGCGGCGAGCGTGCCGATGGATTCCATCTTCGCGGCCTGGATCAGCTGCAACTGCGCCGCCTTCAAATCGCCATGCGACTTCCGCAGATCCAGATGCGCCTTCCGCAAATCTTCCTCCGCGCGGATGCGTTCGGTGATGTCCCAAAAAATTCCCTGAATGCCGATGACCTTCCCCTGCGGATCGTGGATGGGCGACTTGATGACGTTCACATACCGCTGCGCGCCGCCCGGCGCCTGGTTCACCTCCACCGTCTCGAAGACGCGCCCCGCCTTCAGCACATGCAAGTCATCCGCCTGATATTTTGCCGCGAGGTCGGGCTGGTAAAAATCGAAGTCCGTCTTGCCCACGATCTCGTCGAGCGACTTGCCGAGCAGTTGGCAGAACTTCTGGTTCGCGAAGGTGAATCGCTCCTCCAAATCTTTCCGCAAAATGTGCTGTGGCAGCGACTCAACGAGCGAATGATAAAAGGCCTCGGACTTGGCCAGCCTCTCCTCCGCCGTCTTGCGCGCCGTGATGTCCCGCACCAGCGCGTCGTAGGCGACCACTTTGCCGTCATCGTCCAGACGCGGCATCACGGTGTTCCGCACCCAGCGCAGCTCGCCGTTCTTGTGCAACAGCCGGTGTTCCAGCGTGCGCGGACGCTCGCCCCACACCACCCGCATGGCCTGCTCGGCAAACGCGCCCCGATCCTCGGGATGTACCACCTGGAGCCACGCGTCCGGCGCGGCGGAAACTTCCTCCGCCCTCCAGCCCGTCAGCGTTTCGCAAGTAGGCAGGTGAATCGCCTCGCTGGGAACGCCGTTCAGCAAATTCACCGTGTAAGTGTGATCCGTGATCACATCGAGCAGCAGCCGCGAGCGCCGCTCGCTTTCTTGCAAGGCCCGATCGCTCTGCTCGCGCTCGATGGCGTATTGAATCGCCCGCCGCAAACCCGGCGCGTCGAAGCGCCCTTTGACCAGATAATCCTGCGCGCCCTCGCGCACCGCGTTCAGCGCCAGTTCCTCGTCATCGGTCCCGCTGATCACGATGATGGGCGCGTAGCCGGCGAGATGCTTCAGGCTGTGGAAGGTCGTCAGCCCCTGACTGTCCGGCAGCGTGAGATCGGAGATGATGGCGTGAAATTTTTCCTTGAGCAGGAACGACTCGCCCTCGCTCAAGCTTTCCGCCCGGGTGATTTCGTAATCGCCGTAGCCATGCCGCAGCATCTTCGCGAGCAGGCTGGAATCCATCGCGTTGTCTTCCACGATCAAGATGCGCTTGTGCCGCTGGGCCATGCGGGAGTGTTCGCCCGTCCGGGGCCGCGGCTCAATGCAAAATCCCGAAAGCAGATAAATACAGGGGCATCTTGAGGATCCCGCGGCCTCGGTGCTACCCGAGGAAAAGCGGCGCTAAAGCGACCGCACTCCAAACGCGGGCGCGCAGCATCGCACGCCTCGTCACGCGCGGAGCGTTTGGAGTGCGGTCGCTTTAGCGCCGCTTTTC
>JAYVQC010000163.1:0-22215 GCA_043757045.1 Akkermansia sp.
CTCCAAACGCTGACGCGCAGCATCCAACGCCTCTGACCGCGCGAAGCGTTTGGAGTGCGGTCGCTTCAGCGCCGCTTTCGATGCGTGTCCTGGTCATAAAGATTCACAACGCCAACAGCGACTCATCCAGACACTCCAGAATAAAATCCGCATCGGCCTGATTGATAATCATTGGTGGCGCGAAGCGGATGGTGTGGCCCTGCAAGCCGCCTTTGCCGAGGAGCAGGCCGAGATCTTTGCACGTCTCCAGCACCTGCGCGCATTCGGCTTTGGCCGGTTCCTTCGTGGTGCGGTCTTTCACCAGTTCGATGCCGAGCATCAAGCCCTTGCCCCGCACGTCGCCGATGATGTTGTGCTTCGTCTTGAGGCGTTCGAGTCCGGCGAACAGGTGCGCGCCGATCTTCAGCGAGTTCTCCTGCAAGCCTTCGTTCTCGATGACTTCCAGCACCGCCTTGCCCATCGCGCACACGACGGGATTTCCGCCGAAGGTGTTGAAGTGAATTCGTTTGGAAACCACCGCCGCGATCTCCGGTGTGGTGACGACCGCCGCGAGCGGACAGCCGTTGCCGATGCCCTTCGCCATGGTGACAATGTCCGGCACCACGCCCTGCGTCTCAAAGCCCCAGAAGTGCGTGCCGGTGCGTCCGAAGCCCGCCTGCACTTCATCCGCGATGGTCACGCCGCCCGCCGCGCGGACGTGCGCGTAAGTCTGCTGGAGGTAGCCGTCGGGAAACACGATGCAGCCGCCCACGCCTTGAATGGACTCGGCGATGAACGCGCCGACCTGGCCCGACGTGGCGTAGTCGATCACGCTCTTCACATCGGTCGCGTATTTCTTCCCGGCGTCTGCATCGTCGCGTCCCCACGGGCCGCGATACGGATCGGGCGCGATGGCGTGGTGCACACCAAAGCTGTGCGGCACGTTGAACTTCCACGTCGAATGCGCCGTGAGTCCCATCGTGGACTGGCCGCCGCCGTGATAACAGTTGCGCAGCGCAACGACGTCGAAGTTGCCCGTGTAAGCGCGCGCCATCATCAGCGCGAGGTCGTTCGCCTCGGAGCCGGAGTTCACGAAGTAACAGACCTTCAGGGGCGCAGGCATTTTCGAGACGAGTTTCTCCGCGAACTCCACGATGTTTGGGTGCAAATAAATCGTCGTCGAATGTTGCAGCGTCTCGTTCTGCTTGCGCGCCGCTTCCACGACGTGCGGATGACAATGCCCGACACTGATGGTCACAATGCCGCCGAGCGCGTCGAGATAGCGCCGCCCCTTCTCGTCAAAAATGTATTGCGCCTTCCCCTCCACGAACATGATCGGCTTCTTGTAGTAGAGGAACAGACCGGGATTCAGCACCTGCTTGCGGCGCGCGAGCACGTCATCGGCGGACGGGCCGGTGTAGGGCTTGGGCGTGTAGGCGAAGGGAGGGAGCGTGGGCGTTTTCATAGTGGTTGAACGAGGAAGCAATTGCGCTGCCGCGCGGATTTCATGGTTTCACTTTCAAACCTTCGGCAGCGGCAAGTTTGCGTTGGTTGGTGTCGAACGAGATAAATTCCTCCGCCTCCAGGACGAGCGCCGTGGCGATGTGGACAATATCCAGAGTGCGGTGTCCGCCGGTCATGGTGTGCGTGGCGGAGATCCGTTCCGCCTCGCGATGCACCGATGCGGCCTCCGCCGACACGAGCAGCAACACGCCGCTGTCGAGGTCGGACTGCAAATCGGCGAGCGCCTGATCGCAAACCGCCTTGGAGAACCCGTGGCCGGGCTTGCGGCTGTGCAGCCAGACTTGGAAACGCAGCGACTGACGGAACTCGAAAAGCAGCGGCGCGGCGACCGGCAACGGCTCACCCAGGCCCTGAAAATGGGCGACGGCTTGCCGGGAATTGTCCTGCTGCCGGTAAAACGCGCAGAGGAACGACGTGTCCGCGTAGGCGATCATCCATCCTCCCCTTCCAGTTCCGCCGCGCGCATGGCCGCGACCTCCGCGCTGGTGAACACGCGATTCCCCCACGTTTTCTTCAGGCGCTTCAGGAAATCCACCTTCACCAGCTTGCGCGGCGTGCCGTGATTGGCGGGCACGAGCCGGGCGAAGGCTTTGCCGCCTTTGGTGATTTCCACGGACTCGCCGTGCTCAATCCACGCGCTGATGCGGGCAAACTGGTTCCGAATGTCCCGGACGGTCGCGGTTTTCATCGTGATACAATCCTGTCTCACCGCTCGCGCTCATGTCAACGGTGCCGGCGGCGTGCCGGCGGCGTGCCGTGCATCGTCCGGCTTCTCACCGCCTCTCTGAAAATGGGTAGAACGGGCTACCAGCCCGTTCCGCTGGGCAACCTGCCCAGCGGAATGAGAGCGAGCTTCCTTGTTTAGAGTCGTGCCTGTCTGACGTGCGTCGCCCTCACCCTTCCGCCGGGCTGGTCGCCCGGCGGCACAGGCCAGTGGCCTGTGCTACCCATCCCGAATTTTCAGACCGGCTCTCAGGCGAAACGCGATGATGTAGAGGACGAAGGCCAGCGCGAAGCCGGTGAACCACGCGTAGTTGTAGGACGTGAGCAGGAACGCAGGCACGCTCTCCTTGCTCAACACCTTGGTCGCCACGAGAAACCCCGGCACGTTCGGCAACACGCTCAAGACGAGTGAGACGATGGCCGCGAGGCTGAAGCCGCCGGTAAAACGATACTCACCGTGCGCGTCGTAGAGCGCGGCGACGTTGAGCTGCTGTTTCCGGCACACGAAATAGTCCGCGATCATGATGCCGCCAATCGGCCCGAGCAGCGCGCTGTAGCCAATCAGCCAAGTGAAAATGTAACCGCTTGGGTCCGCGTAGAGTTTCCACGGACACATCAGGATGCCGACGATGCCGGTGATGATGCCGCCCGTGCGGAAGCTGATGTGGTGTGGCGCGAGATTCGCGAAGTCATTCGCCGGCGAGACGACGTTGGCCGCGATGTTCGTCGAGAGCGTGGCGACGGCGAGCGTGACCAGCGCGATGACGGCCACGACCGGGCTGTTGAACTTCGCCATCAATTGCACCGGATCCCAAATCGCGCTGCCAAAGACCACGACGCTCGCACTCGTCACCGCGATGCCGATGAACGAGTAGAACGTCATCGTGAGGGGCAGCCCGAGCGCCTGGCCGAGGATTTGATCTTTCTGCGAACGGGCGAAGCGCGAGAAGTCCGGGATGTTCAACGAGAGCGTGGCCCAGTAGCCGACCATCGCCGTGAGTCCGGCGGCAAACGTGCGCCAGAACTCCGCGCTGGTCTTGAACTTGTCCGGCTGATTGAGAATCGGCCCCCAGCCTTTCGCCGCGACATACGCCCAGATGAGCAGGCCAATCCCCATGAGAATCAAGAACGGCGCGGACCAGTTCTCCAGCCACTTGATCGAGTCCATGCCGCGCACGATCACGGCGATGTTGATGGCCCAGAAAATCAGGAAGCACAGCAACTCGCCGGGAGAAATTCCCAGCATCGGCAGATTCACTTTCGTCGCCGGATTGAAGCCGAACACTACCGCCCCCATCGCGTAGATGGCCGCGCCGCCGACCCACGTTTGAATACCGAACCATCCGCAGGCCACGATGGCGCGGAGCAGCGCCGGGATGTTCGAGCCGAGCGTGCCGAACGACGCGCGCACCAGCACCGGAAACGGCACGCCGTATTTCGTGCCGGGATGCGCGTTGAGCGTCATCGGGATGAGCACGATCAGATTGCCGAGGAAGACGGTGAGAACGGCCTGCCGCCAGTTCATGCCCTGCTCGATGAGTCCGCTGGCCAGCGTGTAGGTCGTGATGCAGATGGCCATGCCCACCCAGAGCGCCGCGATGCTCCACATGGACCAGGTGCGCTGTGAGGCTGAGACGGGCGCGAGGTCTGCGTTGTAGAGTTTGCTCTGCGCGATCCCGGCGGGCAGAGCTGTGCCGGTGGATGAGTTGGGAGAATTCATCTCGCAACGCGGACTTCAAGCCCGCGATGGGTAGCACAGGCTACCAGCCTGTGCCGGTCGGCAACCTGCCGACCGGAACGGGGATGACGCTGCGATGCAACGAAACTTCTCTGATGGAGCCAGCGCTGCCTCCCTTCCGCCGGGCCAGTGGCCCGGCGGCACGGGCTGGTAGCCCGTTCCACCCAATCGTTATGAAACACGCGGGCTGAAGCCCGCGCGCCTGGAACCTCGTTGGCCGTCGGCACATTCACACGCCGATGTCCTCGTTCCAGAGCGTGGGATTCTTCGCGATGAAGTCGCGCATCAGTTGAATGCACTCCTCGTTCTGGAGCACGTCCACGCGCACGCCTTGGGAGCGCAGATATTCCTCCGCGCCCATGAACGTCTTGTTCTCCGCCACGATGACGTGTGGAATTTTGTAGAGCACAATCGCGCCGCTGCACATCGGGCACGGCGAGAGCGTGGTGTAAATCGTGCAACGCTGATAGACCGAGGCGGGGTGACGGCCAGCGTTCTCCAGCGCATTCATTTCGCCGTGGTGAATCACGCTGCCGTGCTGCACACGCTGATTATGGCCCGCGCCGAGAATCTTGCCATCGCACACCAACACGGAGCCGATGGGGATGCCTCCGCTGGCGAGGCCCTTCTTCGCTTCATCAATCGCGGCGCGGAGGAAGTGGTCCATAAATCAGGGTGAGTTTGGAAAGGGTTGAACCGCAGATAAACGCGGATAAACGCAGATGAAATGAGGAAGGCGAAACGCTTTATACGCGGGATGGCGGTGGGGCGAGACTCCGTCGAACCCCATTTGCCGACGCAGGAGGCGCGAGCGGAGCGAGCATCTCCCCGTGAGGATCACTCGCGCGGCACGATGCTCACTCCGCTCGCCTCGCTGCGCTCGCAATGGTTGGCTCGACAGAGTCTCGCCCCACCTCAATCTGCGTTCATCTGCGTTCATCTGCGGTTCAAAAATGATTTGGTTTTCGTTCGAGCAATTTACCGCGCCCGACTTCACCGACGAACTTCCCATCACGCGCGGCGACCTTGCCGCGCACCGTGACCGCGCTTGGGCGACCTTCAATGTCCCAACCCTCGAAAGCGTTGTAGTCGAGATTCATCGCGTGCGTCTTCGCGGAAATCTTCCCGCGATAGTTCGGGTCATACACCACCAAGTCCGCATCTGCGCCGAGTTGGATGGTTCCCTTGCGCGGGAAGAGGCCAAAGAGTTTCGCCGTCTGCGTGCTCGCGGTGTTCACGAACGTATGCAGGTCAATGCGCCCGCGCTGCACGCCGTGCGTGAAGTAAAGATTGATGCGATCCTCCAGCGATGGAATGCCGTTGGGAATCTTCGTGAAGTCGCCGCGCCCCATCTGCTTCTGCGTCGCGAAGTCGAACGGCGCGTGGTCCGTCGCGAGCGTGGCGACGAGTCCCTGGCGCAAACCATTCCACAGCACGTCCTGGTTCTTCTTGTCCCGCAGCGGCGGCGACATGACGAACTTCGCGCCCTCGAAATCCGGCTCGGCCTGCGTGCGGTCGCAGAGCAGATACTGAATGAGTGTCTCCACCCAGACGTTCACGCCGCGCTCCGCCCCGCGCGTCGCTTCGTGCAGCGACTCCTCGCAACTGAGATGCACGATATAGACGTGCGCGCCGGTCATCTCGGCGAAGGTCATCAGATGATGCACGCCCTCGGCCTCCACGACGGGCGGGCGGCTCCAGTAATGATAGGCGGGGCCGGTCTTGCCCTCGGCGAGCAGCTTCTTCTGGAGTTCGAGAACCAGGTCGGCGTTCTCGCAATGTGCGGTCGTGATGACGCCGAGTTCCTTCGCGAGCCGCAGCGTCTTGTAGAGTTCATCATCGGTGACGCCGAGCGCGCCTTTGTAGGCGAGGAAGACTTTGAAGCTGCTGATGCCGCGCTTCACGATCTCGCGAAAATCTTTTTCCGCCTCCGCGTCGAAGCGCGTCACGCCCATGTGGAACGTGAAGTCGCACGCGCTCTGCCCGCGCGCCTTGCCCAGCCAAAGCTCGAACGCCTCCAGCGGCTTCTCCTCGCGCCCCGGGCAAATCATCTCGATGAAAGTCGTCGTGCCGCCGACCAGCGCCGCCTTGCTGGCTGTCTCGTGCGTGTCCTTCGCGAACGTGCCCATGAACGGCAGGTAGATGTGGACGTGCGGGTCAATGAAGCCGGGGAAGACGAACTTGCCGGTCGCGTCAATCACTTCGGCACCGGCGGGCGCGGAAATGTTCCGGTCGATGCGCGTGATGGTTTCGCCTTCGCACCAGATGTCCGCCGGGTAGCGCGAGTCGGCGGTGATGATTTCGCCGTTTTTGATCAGCAAGCTCATTTGGAAAAAGCTCCAAGCTCCAAGCTCCAAGCTCCAGAGAAGCTCCAAACTTCAAACACCAATCCAATCCGGTCGCGACGCTGCTTGGAGCTTGGGTGTTTGATGTTTCTCTGGAGCTTGGAGCTTGGTGTTTGGAGCTTCATGGTCATTTGTCGTCGTCAGTTCAGCTTGGTTCACGCGCGCCCAATGGCACCACCCGCCGCTCGCCGGGGCCAGTATATTCCGACAGCGGGCGGATGAGCCGGTTGTTCGCCAGTTGCTCCATGATGTGCGCCGTCCAACCAGTGATGCGCGCCAGGACGAAGAACGGCGTGAACATGTCCGTGTCGAAACCCATCATGTGGTAGGCCGGGCCGCTGGGGAAATCGAGGTTCGGGTGCATGCCCTTCTGCTCCATCATCGTCGCTTCGAGGATGTCCGCGATGTCGAGCCACTTCGTCTGCCCTGTGAAATCCGCCATCTGCCGCGCGTATTTCTTCATCGTCGGCACGCGCGAGTCGCCGCTTTTATAGACGCGGTGGCCGAAGCCCATCACCACTCGCTTGTCGCGCAACGCGGCGAGCATCCACTCGCGGGCGCGCGAGGGTTCGCCGACTTCGAGCAGCATCTGCATCACCGCCTCGTTCGCGCCGCCGTGCAGCGGGCCTTTGAGCGACGCGATGCCCGCCGTCACGCCGCTGTAAATGTCCGACAAACTCGACACCACCACGCGTGCCGTGAACGTCGAGGCGTTGAACCCGTGCTCCGCGTAGAGCACGAGCGACGCGTCGAACGCCTTGACCACTGCGGGCGCGGGCACGCTGCCGAAAACCATGTGGAAGAAATTCTCGGTGAAGCCCAAATCCCGGCGTGGTGCGATGACCTCCTGCCCTTGGCGCAGCCGGTAAAACGCCGCGACCATCGTCGGGATTTTCGCGAGCAGGCTGATGGAACGTTTGAAGTTTGTCGCCGCGTCCTGTTTCTCCGGCTCCGCGTCCTCCAGGCCGAGAAAACTCACGCCCGTCCGCAGCACGTCCATCGGATGCGCGCGCTTCGGGCAACGCTGCAACAACGCGAGCAAGTCCGCGCTGAGTTCACGCTGACTGCGCTCTCCCGCTTGAAACCCGGCAAGCTGCTTCGCATTCGGCAACTCCCCGTTCCAGATGAGCCACGCGACTTCTTCAAAGCTGCATTCCTCCGCGAGTTCCTGCACCGGGTAGCCGTAATAGACCAGCGCGTTGATCTCCGGCATCACCTTCGAGATGCGCGTCGTATCCACGACCACGCCTTCGAGGCCGCGATGGATGTGTGATTCTTCGGCACTCATGATTGTCTTCCGATCCGGAGCGCGGCTCTGGGAGCCGCAGGGCAAGGCAGTGTCCGGCTTTTGCATTTGCCGGCAACCTTTGATTTGCTCCCAAAATTGAGTTGAAGCACCACGCCATGGGGAGAGGGGCGGCCCAAGCGTTGACGCAAACCACGGTTTAATGAATCCTTAGCCCATGAAAGAACTGGACACCATGACCGTGACCAAAGTGGGACAAGGCACGTTGCCCAAGTGGTGGCGCGAGGCTTCCGGCTTGTCGCTGGGCGGGGTCGTCGAAGTTCGGCCGCTGCGTGACGGGCACAACAGCATCATCCTCACGCCCAAGCCGGCCAGGCGTCGCGGCCTCTCCGGCAAGGATCTGCTCAAGCAGTTTTCCCGATGCCCGCACCCGATGCCCGCACCGGAACGCCACGAGTTGCCCTTCAAATGAGCGTGCTGCTCGACACGGACCTGCTCTCGCTGCTGGAACGAAAGCGCGTGCCCGCGAAGCTCGTGGCCTGGCTCGAGGAAAATGATGCGCCGATTTTCGTCAGCGTTGTTTCCTTCGCCGAGCTTCAACACGGGGTGCATCAAGCCCCGGAGACGCACCGGCCCGGTCTGGCGGCCTGGCTGGACGAGACGCGGCGCAAGTTCGGGCCGGCCACGGAGCCATTAACCGAGCCGGTCCTGGTCCGGTGGAAAGAGTTGCTCTCCGAGTTGAAGGCCGGGAATCGCACGATGACTTGCGAGGATTCGCTCATCGCGGCGACGGCGCTCTTTCACGGCTACACCGTCGCGACACACAACAAACGGCATTTCGAGCCGTCGGGCGTGCCGATTATTGACCCGCTGGATTAACCTCTTTGGCAAACGCCGCCCTGGCGGAACTCACAGTTTGAAATTGAACACGTCCTGGTCGAACTGCGCGTAGTCCTCGTAGCGCAGTAGTTCATACAGCTCGGCGCGCGTTTGCATCCGAGGC
The DNA here is from genome assembly GCA_043757045.1 of Akkermansia sp. Classification (GTDB taxonomy): domain Bacteria; phylum Verrucomicrobiota; class Verrucomicrobiia; order Limisphaerales; family SIBH01; genus JANNGC01. The sequence continues at coordinate 8,559 of JAYVQC010000163.1, forward strand.
AGCAACGCAGACTGGGTGCCTTCCTGTTTCAACACCGCCAGCCCGTCCTCCACCGCCTTCATCGCCAGGCGCAGCGTGGTCACGGGGTAAATCACCACGTTCACCCCGAGGCTGGTGAGTTGTCGGGTCGTCAGCAATTTCGATTTGCCGAACTCCGTCATGTTCGCCAGCAGCGGCACGCTGACGGCGCGGCGAAACTTCTCGAACTCGCCTTCGTCCGCCAAGGCTTCGGGAAAAATCATCTCCGCGCCCGCGTCCACGTAAGCTTGGGCGCGGGCGATGGCACCGTCGAGTCCTTCGGACGCGCGCGCGTCAGTGCGGGCGATGATGATGAAATTCGCGTCGCGCCGCGCGGACACCGCCGCGCGAATCTTCTTCACCATGTTGCCCGCGGGCACGAGTGATTTGCCGTCGAGATGCCCGCAGCGTTTCGGATTCTGCTGATCCTCAAAGTGGCAGCCGCACAAGCCAAGTTCCTCGAACTCCTGCACCGTGCGCGCGACGTTCATCGGCTCGCCAAAGCCCGTGTCGGCATCGATGAGCGTGGGCAACTCCGTCGCGCCCGCGATGGCCCGGCCGCGTTGCGCGACTTCGCTCAACGTGGTCAGCCCGACATCCGGCAGTCCCAAGTCCGCCGCGAGCGCCGCGCCCGAAACATAAACGCCCTCGAAGCCCTGCCGTTGGATGAGCATCGCGACGAGCGGCGAGAACGCACCGGGAAAGCGCAAGAGCTTGCCGGACTTCAGCGCGGCGCGGAACTCGGCGCGCTTCTGGGCGGAAGATTTGTTGGCGAAGATCATCGCGTCAGAAAATGCCACGCCGGTCGCGCTCGGCGCAAGTCAGCCGTCCGGGCGGGAGCGTGAGGTTGAGTTCCGCGAGTTGAGCGGTGTTGAGTTCCAGCAAGCGTGGTGCGGCGGCGAGGAATCGCTCGCTTTCCGACCGCGCAAGCAAATCCTCGGTGAGCGTCTGGAACTTGCGGAGGTAATCGGCTCGCGCGAACGGACGCGCGCCGAGCGGATGCGCGTCGGCCACGGCGATTTCGTCGGTGAGCTTGCGGCCATCGGCGAAGGTAATTTCGACGCGGCCACCGAAGGCTTTTTCCTTTGGATCAATCGAGTGATAGCGGCGCGTCCACTCAGCATCCTCGCACGTCGTGATTTTTTTCCAGAGCGCGATGACCTCGGGATGTTGCACGACTTCCGGCGCGTAGCTGCGGACGTGGTGCCAGAAGCCGGTGTGCAGCGCCGCCGCGAAGATGAACATCAGACTGTGGTCGAGCGTTTCGCGGCTGGCGTGCGGGTCAAACTTCTGCGGATCGTTCGCGCCCGTGCCGATGACGGCGTGCGTGTGGTGGCTGGTGTGGATGACGATCTCGCGGATGGATTTCAGGTCGGAGATTTGTTTCCGCAATTTGAACGCCAGATCAATCCACGCCTGCGCCTGATACTCGGCGGAATGTTCCTTAGTATAGGAATCAAGAATCGCGCGACACGGCTCGCCGGGCGCAGGCAACGGCACGTCATAGCTGGCGTCGCGTCCACCGAGCATCCACGCGATGACGCTGTCCTCGCCCTCGTAAATCGGCGACGGACTTTTCTCGCCGCGCATCGCGCGATCCACGGCTTCGATGGCGAGCTTCCCAGCGTGCGCGGGCGCGTAAGCTTTCCAACTCGAAATCTCCCCCTTGCGCGACTGGCGCGTGGAGAAGCCGACATGCACGGCTTGCTGGACAGCTTGATAAATCGTGTCCGTGTCGAGGCCGAGCATCGCACCGAGACCGGCGGCGGCGGACGGGCAAAGGTGCGCAATGTGATCCTTCTTGTGTTCATGCAGGCAGATGCCGCGCACGAGATTCATCTGGATTTCGTAGGCCACGGCGAGACCGCGCACCAGTTCCGCGCCACTGCGCCCGCACTGCTGCGCCACGGCGAGCAGCGGCGGGATGTTGTCGGCCGGATGCGAATAGTCCGCCGCGAGAAACGTGTCGTGCATGTCCAGTTCGCGCACCGCCACGCCATTGGCCCACGCCGCCCACTCGCAATCGAATCGTTGCGCCGCCGGCACGCCGAACAGTGTTGCGCCACCATCGCGCGGATGCGCCAGCGCCTGCGTCCGCGCGTTGGCGACCGGCTGGCGGTTGATGGCCGCGATGGCGACCGCCGCGTTGTCGATGAGGCGGTTGATGATCATCTCCGCGACTTCGGGCAGAACTGGCGCGTTGTCCGTGGCGATGGCGGCGAGCTTCCACGCCAGTTGATCGAACTTTGGAAGCGGAATCCTGGAAGGGAAAACTTTGACGTGATGGGTAATCATGAATTGCGCACGTTCGTTTAGTAGGTCGTACTCCAGCGTGTCCAATGTTTCCGCTGATTCATCGGCCTGGGATCAGGGCGCGGTGACCAACAGAGAGGTTCGAGCCACGAAGTCTTTGACATTCAACGTGAAGATTTTCGCTGCGCCTTCCGCTTCGGCGGCGACGATGTGCAAGTAATCATGCACCGCGCCGCCACGGATGCCTTTCTCCTGCGCCTGTTTGAGCGCGGTGAGAATCTGCTCGCCGTCGAGCACGACGATGGTCATGCGAGCCGCCCAGGCTTCCAGAGTTTTCGCCGCGTCATCCGCCAGCAAGACAATCGTTTCGCCTTGGGCATTCTTGAGCGTGCCCTTGGTAAGTTGCGAAAACGTTTCAGCGAGGGTGTGTGCGCGAGTGATGCGCTCGTGCTCGGCATCAAAGGCGGCGACAGCGGCGGGCGTGGCAATGATGGCTTCGACCAGCGCGGAACTGTCCCAGTAAATTTTCAACGGCGGTCTCTCTCTTCGCGAATGGCGCGGGCAATCTCTTCGCGGGTGACCTTCACGCCCGGAATGTACGGCAAGCCGTTCTTTCCAATTTCTGTTTGGACGATGCGCGGCTCGCCGGCGGTTGCGGCCGGTTCGGGAAGCAAAACGATTCGGCCCTGATGGTCGCGAGTGTAATCAAAACTTTCTCCCGGTTTGGCGTCCGGGAGGGTCACTCGTTTGCGCTCGTCGGCCGTGACTGTCATAGCGTTCAAAGAGTCTCACGCGGCCCGCAGCATTGCAACGCTGCCGGTCAACGTGTGCCCATCACTTCTTCCACACATCACCCACGCCCTCGCCGAACCACCGCGTGCTCACGACTTTTTGCTGCGTGTAAAACTGCACGCCTTCCTTGCCCTGGATGTGCAGGTCGCCGAAGAACGATTCGTCCCAGCCGGGGAAAACAAACTGGCCCGTCGCATCAATCACCTCCGCGCCCGGCGCGGAAATGTTTTTATCAATGCGCGTGATGGTCTCGCCTTCGCAGAAAATGTCCGCGACGTAGCGCGCGTCTGCGGTGACGATCTCGCCGTTTTTGATGAGGAGGCTCACGCAGGATTGCGACTGACGAATGAAATGCCGACCTCCTGTGCCTTGACGGTAACTCCGGAAACAATTTTGATCGCAAAAACAAATCCTGCGCTTATGAAAACTTGTCCCGCTTGCGGGCTTAAACACCTAAATTCATCCGTTCGTTGTGATTGTGGTTCGTCGCTCTCCGATGACACTCCGCCGCTCGCTTCGCCACCTGCGATTGTTAACCGAAAGGAGGAGGAAGAGAATGTCATTAAGCGTTGGGTTACCATGGGCGTGTATCTGGCGATCTTCATTTTGGTTTTGGGATTCCTCTTGGGACTTTCCAATTCTCGAATATCTAGTCGCGCGATTGGTTCAATAATTGTGTTCTCAGTTGCGGGGGTAGCGATCTTTTTTTGTAAGTTTCTCGAATCACGCTTTTCAATTTTCAGATCAAAAAGATTTCTCAATGGACTAGCCGCGCTAATTTTCATCGCGGTCGTTATCGTGGTTGTTGCGCTTTGGCTTTCTTTTTGATTTCTAGCGCTCGCAAGTTATTCGCCTTTCGTAACAAAAATCATTTCTTCCACACATCACCCACACCCTCGACGAACCACCGCGTGCTCACGACTTTCTGCTGCGTGTAGAACTGCACGCCTTCCTGGCCCTGGATGTGCAGGTCGCCGAAGAACGATTCGTCCCAGCCGGTGAAGGGGAACATCGCCATCGTGGCGGGCACGCCGACGTTGATGCCGATCATGCCGGCCTTCACGCGATGCTTGAATTCGCGCGCGGCCTTGCCGGAGTTTGTGAAAATAGCCGCGCCGTTGCCGTAGGCGGATTTGTTGGCGCACTCGATGGCGTGGTCGAGGTCGTCCATGCGCATGACGTTCAGGACGGGACCGAAGACTTCTTCGCGGGCGATGGTCATCTCGCGCTGCACTTGATCAATGATGGTCGCGCCGAGGTAGAAGCCGTTGGGCGCGTCGGCGACTTTGGCACTCCGCCCGTCGCACAGGATTTTCGCGCCCTCTGTCTCGCCGCTGGCGACGAGACTCATCACGCGCTCGCGATGTTGCGCGGTGATGACCGGTCCCATGTCGGGCTGCGAGGCGGCGATGTCGGTGCGTCCGACTCGGATGGCTTTCGCGGCATCCACCAGCGTAGGCAGCAATCGCTCCGCCGCCGCGCCCACCGTGATCGCTGTCGAACCCGCCATGCAACGCTCGCCCGCACAGCCGAACGCCGCCGCCGAAAGCGCCTCTACGGTTTTCGGCACGTCGGCGTCGGGCATCACAACGATGTAATTTTTCGCGCCGCCGTTGGCTTGCACGCGCTTCCCGTTCTTGGTGCCGGTCTCGTAAATGTAGCGCGCGATGGGTGTGGAGCCGACGAACGAAATCGCCTTCACCTTCGGATGCGTGAGCAGCGCATCCACCACGTCACGTCCGCCGTGAACGATGTTGAGCACGCCTTTCGGCAAGCCGGCCTGCTCCAAGAGTTCGATGATGAGCACCGCCGTGAGCGGCACCTTCTCGCTCGGCTTCAGCACGAAAGTATTTCCGCACGCGAGCGCCGTCGGGAACATCCACAGGGGCACCATCGCGGGGAAATTGAATGGTGTGATGCCGACGCACACGCCAAGCGGTTGCAGCATCGTCTCGCAATCCACGCCGCGCGCGATGTTCTCCAGGGTGTCGCCCATGAGCAGCGACGGGATGCCGCAGGCGTACTCCACGTTTTCCATGCCGCGAAAAATGCTGCCGCGCGCCTCGACCAGCGTCTTGCCGTGCTCGCGTGAAACGCAGGCGCAAATCTTGTCGAAGTTCGCTTCGAGCAACTGCCGGTAGCGGAAGAACACCCGCGCGCGCTCGACGGGCGGCGTGTCGCGCCACGCCGGGAAAGCAGCGGCTGCCGCCTGCACGGCTTCATCTACATGCGCCGCCGTCCCGACGGGACATTCGGCAATCACCTCGCCGGTCGAGGGGTTGTAGATCGGTGTGGTCGGAGCGTTGGACGGCGCGCGCCATTCGCCGCCGATAAAGTTTGGGCATGTGGGCATGGGAAATCAGTTGGCGAACAATTCGGAAACGCGCACGCGAACACCAGGCACGCCGACGCACTCAATCGTTTCGTCCGCGCGGAACAATTTTTTCTCCTGATAAATTCCACCGACGGGCTGGCGATAGACTTCTACCTGCCGGTCGCTGGCGAGGACGATCCAGTATTCCTTCACGCCCGCCTCGGCGTAGAGCGAGGCGCTTTCGCGATCCAGCGCGGCGCTGGAGATGGCGACCCCGACGACGAGTTCGGCGGTGGTGGGATGGGCCTGGAGGAAATCTTTTGGGCCGCCGCGCACCACGGCCACGTCGGGTTCTGGTTCTGAATCAGTCAGGGTTAACGGGTCCTCGCGGCGAACGACAAATGCGGCGGACACGAGGCGAAGCAGCAGATCGTAGATCCGTTTTCCAACCGTTGAGTGAAGGGGTGATTTGGACATTTTCTCAATGACGATGCCCCGGATGAGTTCCGTGCGCCGCCCGTTCTCGTTAAACTCGTCGAGCCGATGATACTCCTCCACCGTGAGATGCGAGACACGCCGGCGGACCTCGGGAATTTCAAGAATCGCTGACATGCGCGCCAACCTAGCGACGCGGCTGCGCTCCGTCGAGACGGGAGGCGCGGGCATGTCGCGCAGTTCGAGGGGCGTGCTCATGACGTTACCCTTTAGACAAAGCGTCGGATTGTTGCACGAACGAATCTCCGCTCCATTCGCCGTCGGCCTTCACGACCTTTGAATTCGCAGCGGCGGCTTTCTGCGCGGCCTTGCGCTCGGCCTGGCGCTTCACGAGGTCGGCGTGAGTGGTGAAGTAGTCGAGGCTCTGGCCTTTGAAATCCGCGAGCGTCTCGAACTTGTGCTTGGCCATGAAGGTCAGCAGTTCCTCGCACATCGGCTTCACGCATTCGTAGCCGAACTTCATCACGCCGGTGCAGACCTGCGTGGTGTCCGCGCCGAGGAGGATGAATTGCGCCGCGTCGTAACCGCTCTCAATGCCGCCGATGCCGGAGAGCGAGCGTCCGGGAAATTCGCTGCGAATCATCGTGGCGATTTCCATGACCATGCGGAGCGCGATGGGCTTCACGGCCTTTGACGAGTAACCGCCCGGCGTGGTGTAGCCCTCGACCGTCGGCTCGGGACGGAGCGTGTCGAGGTTCACACCGATGACACTGCGAATGGTGTTGATGGCCGCGAGTCCCGTCGCGCCGCCGCGCAAGGCCGCGCGACTCGGGTCTTCGATGTGCGTGATGTTCGGCGTCATCTTTGCCCAGAACGGTTTCGTCGCCGCCGAGTTCACCCAGCCGCAGACTTCTTCGAGGATGTCCGGGGCCTGGCCCATCGCCGCGCCCATCTTGCGCTCGGGCAATCCGTGCGGGCAGGAGAAGTTCAGCTCAAACGCATCCACGCCCGACGCCTCGCAACGCTGCACGATCTCGATCCACGCGTCCTTGTTATACTCCTCCATGATGCTCGCGATGAGCACGCCCTCCGGGTGCATCTGCTTGCACTTCTTGAATTCCTCCTCCCACAACTTGAACGGCCGGTCGCTGATCAACTCGATGTTTTCCCAGCCGATGACTTCCTGGCCGTCGCCCGCCATGAGTTTGCCGTAACGCGGCGTGACGTTCACGACCTTCGACGCATCGAGCGACACGGTCTTGGCGATGACCGCGCCCCAGCCTTCCTTGAAGGCGCGGGAGATGACGTTGAGATTCGTGCCGGGCGGCCCCGAACCGATGATAAACGGGTTCGGCAACTTCAAACCATCAACGGTCGTTTGCAGGGTAGGCATAAGTTCAACTTTCCAAGTTCAACTGGCGGGCCACGATACTCCCGCCGTGCGCGGTGTCGCCATTAGAAATGTGGGAGCCAGAACCTCACGGGTGCCTCTTGGCACTGTTGCTTGTTGGAGTGGGAAGCCGCCCCGGCTGTCTCCAGTCTTGCGGGCGCCCCCGCCCGCAGTTCGACAGGCGGGGGCGCCTGTCGGACGACTGACCGGCGAGGGCGCCGGTCCCACTACTGACAACAGTGGCAAGATGCACCCGAACATCACGGGCGCATCCTGAGACGGAAGGTGGCTCCGGTCGCGCTGCGAACGGAGTGACAAATGAACTTGCCTCGCAGCGCGAGGCGAACCACCAGGCATCGTCCGATCACGGTTTGATGAGCCGGAAGTAGCGCGTCTGTGGCGCGGCGGGAATGGTCACGCCGTTCGTGTATCCGGCGGGCGCGTTCGCCCAGCCGATGGGCAGCGGCGCGAGCGCGCTGACTTGCTGGAGCACGAAGCCCGGCGTGTTCGGCAGCCACGAGATGGTGACGTTCGTGCCGCTCAGTGTGATGAACAACGTCGGTGCGCCGGGCGTTTGCACCGGAATCACCGCACCCCAGAAGCCGCCGAGGAGCGAAAAATTTCCGCCGCTCGCCGTGCCCGCGTCCGGCTGGCCGATGGTGCCGCTCAGGGCATACACGCCGCCAGTGCTCGTGCCGCCGCCGCCGTCAATCGTGAACCAGTCAATCGAATATTGAGCGTGGCCGTTGGAGCAGAACAGAAACACCAAGCTCCAACCTCCAAGCACCAGAGAAGCTCCAAGCTTCAAGCATCTCCACTGGCCCCGGCGTCCGGCCCGGTTTCGGGATTTGGTGATCGGAAGTTCTCTGGATGTTGGAGCTTGGAATTTGGAGCTTTTCATTTCACACTTCCGTTCAGTTTCTGGTTCATGGCTTGGACGAGTTCTTTGAGTTCGTTCACCGTTTGTTTCAACTCCGCGTTCTCGGCGCGTTGCTCTTCGACCTTCTGATTCAACCCCTGGATGGCCGCCAGCGCCACGCCGGCGGCGTCCACCATGCTGATGTGTTTGTCGTCCGGCCCAACCGCGAAGGCCGCGTGGAAATCCTGCGCCACCTTCTCCCGCCCCTCGCGCGAGTTCACGGGCACGACTTGCTCCTTCGCCTGGCGGTCGCTGGTGAAACTCCGCCTGGCGCTGCCCGGCATCCCCACGACATTCTGATTGGCGACTCCCGCGCCACTGCTGAAGGTTGTGCCGTTGCCGGTGAATCTGGTGGCCGTTATTCTTCCGGCGGAAAAACTGCGGACACCTCGCGCTTCACAATCGTGTTTGCCGTATTCGCGCTCGTGGCGGTGCCGGCCTGAGGGTTCGCCGGGTTCAGGTTCGTCAGCCAAGACCCATGGCCAAGGATCGGCCCGGCGTAGAGGTTCGTGAAAATGAGCGTGAGTTTCATAAACGTAACGGCACTGGTGCGGCTGCCGTTAGTGTTGTGACATCCAGAGATAAAGCGTCCGGGGCGGGATGTAGAGATGAACGCGGGTCGGCGTGCTGCTGATGCCCGGTTCGCCACCGAACACCAGCATCTGACTGCCGGACCAGACCGCCGTATGGCTGGTGCGGGCGGGTGGCGTATTGAGCGCGGTGCATGCCGTCCATGTATTCGCCACCGGGTTGAAGACGCCACCGCTGTTCAAGATCCCATATAACGTGCCCGGGTTGCCACCCCAGATGACCATTTCGCTGCCGGTCCAGATGGCCGTGGGATCAAGTCGGCCGGAAGGAGCATTCAGTGTTGGCAATGCTGTCCATTTGTTGCTCAAAGCCGAATAGCTACCGCCGGTGTCGAGAGGGCTACTGTATTCACTGCCGCCCCACACCAGCATCTGGTCGCCAGTCCAAACGGCGGAGTGCCACCGCCGCCCTTGCGGAGCGTCGAGCAACGACAGGGCCGTCCAGTTGTTCGCGATTGGATCATACCTGGCGCCCGAACTGAGCGAAGTGCCAATGTTGCTGACGACATTCCAGCCGCCCCAAATAATCATGGCGGAACCGCTCCAGACCGCGGTGTGCAGGCTCCGCACCACGGGTGCGTTGGTGGCGGTCAAGGGCATCCACGAATCAAGCGCCGGATTGTAACGCGCTCCCGCGACGGTCGAACTGAACGAACCGCCAAAAATATCGTCCGGTTGTTCGCCCCCAAAAATAATCATCTCCGTCCCCGTCCAGATGGCGGTGTGATCGTAACGGGCGGTGGGTGCGCCGTTCGTGTTGATGGGGGCCCAGTTGCCAGTGACGGGATTGTAGCGTCCACCAGTTTTGAGTGGCTTGGTCGGGTTTTCATCGTAGCCACCCCAAACCATCAACTCAGTGCCGCTCCACACCACGGAGTGATGTTGGCGATGCGACGGCGCGTTGGTTTCACTCGTGCGACTCCAAGCACTGGTCGCGGGATTGAATCGAAACCCACGCCGCGAAGCCACTCCGATGGCCGACTTGCCGCCCCAAGTTATCATCTCCTGTCCCGTCCAGACGGCTTTGTGCCCGATGGGATCATAAAGACCCGCCCCGTATCCGTCCCGTCTTTTCCCGGTGGACGGGTCAAAGCGAACGGGCCAGCCGGCACCGCCCCAGACCAACATTTCATTCCCTGTCCAGACCGCGCCATGGTTGTAACGCTCAAACGGTTGAAAATAACCGGACGTAGTTCCTACCAGCGATTCGGCATAAATCCACAGGTTGCTGCCGGCATGATACCGCGAGGCCTGCTCGAAAAAGACCGTAAATACGAAGAGGTCAATGGTGTCATACCGGCTGCCACCATAAACGAGCATCTCGGAACCATTCCACACCGCCGAGTGACCGACGCGAGCGGAGTCGGTGCCGGCATCGGCAATGGCGGTCCACGTATTCGCCATCGGGTCATAGCTGCCACCCGTGCTGACCGTGGCGTCTAGCAGGTTGAAGCCGGTCGTGTTGGTGGCCCCACCCCAGACAATCATCCGCGCACCGGTCCAAATGGCGGTGTGGCCTGTGCGCGCTTCGGGAGCGTCGGCCACGCTCAAGCTCGCCCAAGTGTCCGTCACCGGGTCATAGCTGCCGCCGGAAGCCAGCGTGCCCGTGCCGTCCAGGCCACCCCACACCAACATCCGAGTTCCGGTCCAAATAGCCGAGTGGCCCGAGCGCCCTGCCGGCGCGTCAACCGTGCTTATGAGGGTCCAAGCGTCCGTGGTCGGGTTGTAAGCCGCTCCCGTGTTCGTGACGGTGACTGAGCCAAAAACATAGCCACCCCAAAGGATCATGCGCGAACCCGTCCAGACCGCCGTGCCGTAGTGCTGCGGAGCATCCGTTGTGGAAACCGGAGTCCAGTTGCCCGTGCCCGGGTGGTAGCGTGCGCCGGTGAACTGTTGTTGATTATTCGTGTCCGTGAACGAGCCGGCCACGAGCAACTCCGAACCCGTCCACACGCCGACCTGCGCGGAGCGCGGAGCGCCGTTGGTGTTGAGCAAACGCCAGGTGTCCGAACCCGGATCGTAAAACCCGCCGACGGGGGGATTTCCTGCCGACCAGCCGCTCACGAGCATCTCCGTGCCCGTCCAGAACACCAAGTGAGTTGTCGCTGGCGGGCTGGGTGGAAGCGACGGGCCGTCGAGCCAGCGGTCGGGAGTGCTGATCGTGCCGCCCAGTTGAATGTAGCCCGCGCTCTGCATCGCGTTGCTGTTCGCGCTTTCGGCGAGCACGATGCCGCCCGCGGCCACCGCGCCAAGATGCGCGGCCGCGAGATTTGCCGCCGCCGCGCCGGGACTCAACTGGAGGTCCGTGACGCTGCCCGGCGCCAGCATGTTGCTGGTGACCGTGCCGGCGCCGATGCTCGTGGAGGGAATGGTCCCGATAAGCCCAGACGCATTGGCGCCGCCCGCAAACACTGCGTACGGCGTGGCGGTGAGTGGTTGTCGCGGACTTAAAGCTGAAAACGCCCCGCCGCCGTTGGTGCGCACGCCGATTTCCAGCCAGCGATTCGCGCCGGTGAACACGCTGGCCCCGAAGTCGAGCGTGACGGTGAACAGACCGTTGCTGACGGCGGTGGCGGCGGTGGTCAGCGGCCCGGCGACGATGACGCCGGGGTCGTTGGTGGAATCGTAAATCGTAAATCGTAAATCGTAAATCGTAAATCGTAAATCGTAAATCGTAAATCGTAAATCGTAAATCATAAATTCCGGTGGCGGGATTCACGCCGTCATTCAACCGGCCTTGGTAAGTGAAGGCCGTGCCTTGGGCGAAGGCGGGATTAACGACGATGAAGAAACTGCACAACGCAGTCCCCAACAGAACCAGGTATTTTGATTTCATAGTTCATTTGGCCGGGTGAGTTAACGTTCGGAAACCGAATCGCCAGAATTGGTGGCCCTTAGCCCAGGAACCAGAAACGATGGTGACGCGAACTTTCTTACCAGCAAACGCCCCATGAACAACACCAATCCCCGGAAAAAATTTCGAGCCGACACGGCGGGCCGGGCAGGTGGAAAGCCGCGCGCTGCGAGGTGCGTTCGTTCGCTCCTGCGGTCGCAGCGCGACCGGAGCCACCTTCATCGTGGCGCGTTTGAGGTTTATGTTTATTCCTTCGGTTGGGCCATGGACTTCATCACGAACTGCTGTAGGGTTTCCATCCCGCGTTTGCGTTCCTCGATCTCGGCATCTTTTGCTTTCAACCGCTCCTCCAGGTTCTGGTTCAACCCCTGAATCGCCGCGAGGGCGACGCCATCCGCATCGACCGTGGCAATGGGTTGGTCATCGGTGTCCAGGCGGAAGGCGGCGTGGAAATCCTGCGCCATCGGGCCGAGGTGCGGCGCGGCGGCGTGGCGGCGGCGCCCTTGAAATTCCAGCGCGTGATGTTCAACCCGGCCACCTTGTCCAGCACCTCGCGCGGACTGACGCCGGTGAAGTTCTCCTTGAGGAGTTGGGGGCACCCTCTGTGCCGGGCGATGGCTCGATTCGCAGGCGATAGCGGAAACTGGGTGCGGCACGCGGCCCAGGTGGAACAACGCCCGCGACGGTCAGGTCCACTGCGAGGTTATGCCCGAAGCGTTGCGCCCGTTTCGGCAGCTTGGGATTTGTTTGGAAAATTGGGGGCCAAGGCCATGATGGCGCGCGTGAGCAGTTCTCTAAAGGCCCAACGCACCATCGCCGAACTCAAGGAACTCCGCCAACTCACAGGCGACGCCAACGGCGCGCAACGGGTGGCCTTCACACCTCAATGGTCGAAAGCGCGCGCATGGCTGCGGGAGAAGTTGGAACTATTGCCGGTCGAGGTCCGCACAGATGCTGCGGGTAATTTGTGGGCCACCTTGCGCGGCGCGTCCGAAAAATGCCTACTCATCGGTGGTCACATGGATTCCGTGCCGAACGGCGGCTGGCTCGACGGCTGCCTGAACGTGATGGCGGGCGTGGAGATTCTCCGGCGAATCAACGCGCAGTACGGCGGCAAACCACCAGTGACGGTGCGCCTCGTCGATTGGGCGGATGAGGAAGGAGCGCGTTTCGGCAAAAGCCTGTTCGGCTCGTCTGCGTGCTCCGGCAATCTCGACATGACCGAAGCGCGCGGTCTCAAGGACAAGGACGGCATCAGCTTGCCTGACGCGCTGAAAAACATCGGCGTGGATTTCGAGCGCGTGAAAGAGAGCGGGCAGGAACTCAAGAACACCGCCGCTTACATTGAGTTGCACATCGAGCAAGGCCCGGTGCTGCTCGACCTCGATCTGCCGCTCGGTGCGGTGCTCGGCACGTTCGGCGTCGAGCGGCACGCCATCACATTTCACGGACAGGCCGCGCACTCCGGCAGCACGCCGATGAACCGCCGCAAGGATGCCTTCCTCGCGGCGGCGAAGATGAGTCCTGAGATTTACCAAATCGCCGAACGGAGCGAGGGCGGTCCAAGGTCCAAGGTCCAAGGTCCAAAGTCGGACGCGCTCGCCGACGCGGCGGCAGCGACCTTGGACTTTGGACAAGGGACTTTGGACTCGATCAGCGGCGTCTGCACCATCGGCTCCTGCACGACCAAACCCGGCATCGTCACCAGTGTCGTCGAGGAATGCCGCATCACGCTGGACCAGCGGCATCTCGACGCCGCCAAGCTCGCGCGCATGTTGCAGGAGGCGAAAGATGCCAGCGAACGCTTCGCCAAAGAAGGCAACGTGAAAGTGACTTGGGAACGCCTTTGGCAAATCGCCCCACGCCCATTCAACCAAGAACTCATCACGCTCTGCGACGAAGCTATCCGTGAGACGCGCAGCCAGTCACACAAGCTGCCCAGCGGCCCGCTCCACGACGCCGCCGAAGTCGCCGCCGCTGGCGTGCCGACCGTTATGATGTTCGTCCAAAGCCTCCACGGCATCAGCCACAACAAGATCGAAGACACGAAGGAAGAACACCTCGAACTCTGCGTGACCGCCTTCGACAAGCT
>JAYVQC010000164.1:0-22180 GCA_043757045.1 Akkermansia sp.
CGGGTTTTCCAACCCGCAGCAACGTGATCTGGAGGGCGGTGTTCGCAAGTTTCAGCGCCAGCGCCTTGCGAACATTGCTGCGGGTTGGAAAACCCGCGCTCCGTCCGAAGGCTGGCACGTTCGACGTGAGTCATGGTGCCGGAGTTGTTGCCGCAGGCGCATTCGTGCTGCCGCGACGGAATCCTCCGCGTTGCGGCTGGCTCACAAACGTCGCCACCTCCTTCGCCGCCTTCGTTTCCACGCCGGGCTTTTGCAGGAAACCCAGATCACGGAACCAATCCATGTAGCGATCCTGCCAGGTGCCGAAGGGAATCCCGTTGCGATGCGTCAGTCCGCCGCTCATCCGGCTGCCGTCGGGCAAGGGGTCGCCGGGATGACGGCCATTGCCGTAGATGTGCATCTCCACGTTCGGGATGCCGGCGTTCAACATGGCGGTGAAATACTCGTTCGCCCAAATCGCATGACCGCGATCCCCTGCCCCGGCGCAAGTGATGAACGCGGGCGGCGTGTTCTTCGGAATCGTCGGCGTCGCTCCGCGGGCGAACGGCGTGGGACCGGGATAAACGATGCCGACGAAATCCGGGCGCGAAGAAATTCCCGCCAACGGATCGCCCGCGACGTTGTTCGTCTTGTCGAATTCCTCGAATTGAATCGCCGCTGGAGCCGACAACTCCGCGCCCGCCGAGAAGCCCATGATGCCGATCTTGTTCGGGTCAATGTTCCACGCCTTCGCGTTCGCCCGCACCAGCCGGATGGCCTGCAACGCATCGCGCACCGCATCCACCTTGGCATCGTAGCCGTCGGCGCGCAGCCGGTTGCGCAGGATGACGGTGCTGACGCCGTAATTGAAAAAGTAGGGCACGAAATCCGCGCTCTCCGTGCCGACGTTCAGCGTCTTATGCCCGCCACCCGCCGCGAGGATGATGGCCGCACCCGTGTTGATGCCGCCCTCCACCGTATGCACCTCAATGGACGGGTTGTGGATGTTCGTGATCCAGTTGATGCGCCCCGGCACCGCCTTGCTCACGTTGAAATACTCCGCCTCGCGCACGCGCTCCGCCTTCAGAAACGGCGACCCCGGCGGATACAGCGGCACGACCACGCCGCCTTGCAGAATGGGCTGGGGCTTCGGATCATCTGCAGCCAGGGAAACGCCCGCCGCAAGCAGCGCAAGGCCAGCATGGGCCAGTCGATTGGTGAGTTTCATTCCGCCCCAAGACGCCACTCGCCCGCAAAAGGAAACCACGAATTGCGCCACCCGACGACTCAATGACAGCAACAGGAAGTATGGCTAACCAATCCGCGCCGCTTCCCCACCCAACTCCTCAATCTCCCCCGCCAGCCGGCTCGCCTCCTTCTCCAGTTCCACGCTCTCTTTTTCCAGCACCCGCGCCCGCTCCGCCGCCAGTTCCTCCAGCATGCCGGGCTTCCGCTCGCTCAATTGGCACAGTTCGTAGTCGGGACTTTCCCGCAGCCGGTTCAGCGCCTCGAGGACGGTGATGATTTCCAGTTGCAACGTCTCATGCAGCCGATCTTCTCCCTCTCCGCATCGGATGGGGAGAGGGCCGGGGTGAGGTGAACCGACTTTCTCCCCGTCGCTGAAATCCAGACCCGTCCAGCCCTGGCGCAGGATGAAGCCGTGCGGGTCGTCCGCGATCTCCCGCAGCGTGCCGATGTCGCCCTCGTCCTTGGCGCGATTGATGGCGGCGGTCAGCTTCGCGTTCTCCCTCTCCGCATCGGATGGGGAGAGGGGCTGGGGTGAGGTGAACTGACTTTCTCGTGCGCGAAACGGTCGGGATGATACAGCTTGACCAGCTTCTTCCACAGCCGGCCCAGTTCCGCCGCCTCGTCCGCGCTCAACTCCTTCTGCCGCGCCACCGTCGCCGCCGTCTCCTCGTAATCCCGGTCCGACTGCGCCCTGGCCTGCTCGTAATGCGTCCCGGCCTGCTGCGCTTCCTCGTCCCCGCCGCGCACGAACGCATCCAGAAACTTCTTCCGGTAATCCACGATCAGCCGCAGCCGGTCGGGCTTATGGTTGCTTCAGTTCGGCAACAAAACTGGAATGGCGCACATCATTACTCAACGCCACGCCCATTCGCTGCCAATCGTCGTCAACGACCGGCCGCCCCGCGTCGATGGCTGCGATTACAAAATCTATGTCTTTCAACCAGCGGTTGCTGAATCCGCCAACTCGATTTCTCGCCTCACGTTGTAGCCGGAAAAGACAGAACGCGACTTCTCCGCAGATCGTTCGAACCATCGGGAGCAGCGTTGAATCCGGCAGCTTGCCTTCATGCACATACTTGCTCCGGGCATCATAGATGCGCTGTAATTCCTTCACCACGGCGGGAAAGTCCCGGTCGAGCGAGCGAAAAACCAATGCGGCACTGCGGGTGGTCACACTGTTCGTCGATGAACCTGCGTCACCGAGCAGAAGATCCAGAGCGATGACGTTGTGAAGAAACGCATCGGCTTCCCGCCGCGCATGCCGGTGTTGCACCGCCAAAGCGAGAAAATGACAGAAATTCTTCAAGCTCTGGTGAATCTCACAATCGGTGAATCCCTCGAAACCAAAATTCCTATAGAGATACTTTTCAGTGAAAGGCATGCCCAAATGACCGCCGCCAAGGTTGATTGTCCAGACGAGATTTGCAGAAGGGCTGACGAAGCCGACCTCATCCCCGCCGATCTTCAAGTAAATAGATATTGGTTGAGACTTGAGCGTACTGCGGAGAGTGTTGAGATCGAACCAACCTGATCCAAGCCCCATGGGTACTTCTTGCACCGCCTGTAGCTCGGTGAAAAGGTCCTTGAAATGCAGCGCCGACAATTGGGCGAAATAGTGATCTACCAATTCGACCAGAAGCGCGGCGTCTTCAGACGAACGCGGATGCCATCCGGGCTTCTGAGTGAACAGCCGATGACAATAAATCACCTGGACCGGCCTTGCTTCTCGCTCCACCGAAAACGGCACACGTCGGATAAATGATTCGTATCGGTCGTAAAAGTCCGAGCCAGACTTGCGGCTCAGGTATGCCAGCCGCTCCGGGTTGAACGGACCAATGCTGAACGGGCCGATGTCCACACGATACGTGGCCAATTGCAACGCCGGGAAAAGGAAGAATTGATGTAACTGAGCGCTGACAAGGTTGCCAAAGAGCATGTTGAACCGCTCAACAGACGACTTCGTTGGACCTGTGGAATAGGCAAACATAGCGGTTATCGTTGCTGCCAGTTCGGTCTGGGCGACATGCCCGCCTTGCCTTAGCTCTCGCAAGATGGTGCGCAGCAGCGATTCCATGGTCAGATCGCTTTCTTCACGATACCAGAAGGTGACCGCTCGTCGTTCGACAAAGTAGCCATCTTCGGTCAACGTCATGGCTGGAACCGCCACGAACTCGTGCCAGCCATCACTTGGCTCAGGCTTCGTTTTGCTGAACGAACTGAGCAACGCTTCAAACTTCGGTGTGTTGGGAATCGGCATTGTCGTGATGGTTAGGATCAAGGCGGAAGTTGGGCGGCGCTTTCGATTTCGGGGAGCGTTTTCATGTGGGCTACCGTGCCAACGGCGGTTTCGTTTAGCAATCTCGCGGCGGACGCTTTCGCACGGCGCTCAGGCCGCTTCGTCTCAAGCGACGGAAACGCGCCGGCCCAGCGGCGGCAAAATCTCCAGTCCCGCCCGGCGGGCTGGCGCGGCGCGCCGGCTGGCCGCTCCGTGCCCGTCGCGCCCGCGTGGCGGGGCCAGACTTGGCACGAATCTTTGCCCGGAGATTTGGGTCGGACGGAGATTGAAACTTTCATCCCCGTCCGCCCCAAATCCACGGGACACTTGCATGGCTGGTGAAAAAGTTCCGGTCGCGCGGGAAGCCCCACCTCACCCCGACCCTCTCCCCCAGCGGAGAGGGAGCAGCTTTTGCGCGGCGCGGGCGATTCGTGATTCATCGGCGTCTTGTCAGCCCCATTGCGCCTGCATATTGTCCCGCCATGAAAAGCCGCCCCGCATTCGCGCCTGTTCCGCCGGAAGAGCTCAAGCCCGTCCTGCACGAAAAAATCGAGCGCATGAATGGCGAGCAACTCGCGTTGCTCGACCGCGTGCTGCTGCAACTCGAAGCGGAACAGGCCGCCGACCGATTGAGCGAAGCTTTCGATGCGGATCACGCGCAAGGCAAGCTGCGGCGCGTGGCGGAGTTGGTGCGGCAGTTCCGGGCTGAACACCGCTACGCATGACGGTCTGCCTCGACACGAACGTCTTTCTGCAAATTTTCGGGCGGAAGCATCCCTTTCATCAAATCCTGCGCGCGTTGCTGGAGGGCCGGCTCACGCTGGCGGTGTCGAACGAAATCCTGCTCGAATACGAGTAAGTCACGGCGAAACTTTGCGGCGCGGAGCGCTGGCGGGACGTGGTGGCGTTGCTCGAACTGCTGGACCAACTGCACGGCAACATCCGGCAGATGGAGCCGCAGTATCGTTTCGCCGTCATCACCGCCGACCCGGATGACAATAAATTCTGCGATTGCGCCATCGCGGCGGAAGCAGAGTTCGTGGTGACGGACGACGCACATTTTGCGGCCTTGAGATCTGCCGGTTACAAACCACAGCCGATTTCACCGGGGGAATTCATCCGGGTGCATTTGGTCGGCGAGTAACAGTCTCACGCGCCAGTCCAGCGGCGGCAAAATCTCCTGTCCCCCCCCCGGCGTGCTGGCGCGGCGGGCCGGCAGGACGCTCCGTGCCTGTTCACGCGGGAAGCCCCACCTCACCCCGGCCCTCTCCCCCAGCGGAGAGGGAGAAACCTTGCGCCGAACTGCTTTGTCACGGTCAGCGGAAATCGTCCGCGTCCAAGCCGCTGCCATTGATGATGCTCTTGAGGGTGCCGATGGGAATGGGCCTGCTGCCATGTTGCGCGACGATGACCTGTCGTCCGTCGGAGTGACGCCATTTCTGGTGGCTGCCGCGCTGATCCACCAGAACAAATCCATGGCGGCGCAACACCCTGACCACTTCATGGGCGTTGCAAACGGGGAAGTGCCGGCTCAAGGCAGGACGAGTTCGACCAGCCGGGAATTTTTGCGAAGCTTGATCGGCGAAGGTTCAAACCAGAGGGCCAGCGCCTCTTTGGCGTTGAGGATGGCTTCGGCTTCCGTGTCACCGGCGGTTCCACAACCCGGCAGTTCGGGGAACACCGCCGACCACCGCTTGGTTCGCGCATCCAATTCGATCAGCAACCGGAATTTCATGTTGGGAGAATAGTGCGGCTGCCACCGATTGCCAATCACGTTTGTGCCATCGCTGAACTTGCGTTCCATCTGGTGCGGCCGAATGAAATCATTTCGCCGTGCTCGGGAAGTCTGACTTCAAAAGCGTCACTTGAACTCTCCGAACGTCACCTTCTCCGGCGCGTCCGCTTCGTCGAGGATTTGAATCGTCGTCGAGGGGCCGAGGTCGGGGTTCTCCCACGAGCGCAGCACCCAGACGATTTTCTTGTCTGGGGTGAACTCCACGGCCTGCACAGGTGGATTGCTGCGGTCCAGCTTCCCGCTCCATTCGTTGAACCAGTTGTTCACCAGCGTGTTGCCGTTCGGCAGACGCCAGGCCAGTTGCAGGCTGGTCATCTTATATTCCGGCGCATCCACAGAAGGTGTGATGGTGAAAACCGTTTTGCCCTCGGGCGTCACCTCGCGAATCGCCGGACGATCCACGACGAGGAAGTTTCCGTTCTTCAAGGGCGTCACGCCCCACGGATTCGGCGCGGCGAAAGACTTCACTTCCTTCCCGCTTGCGTCGTATTCGGCGACCTTCTTCATGTCCATGTGCGCCAGCAGCAGCGTGCCGCGCGAGGTGATGCGGCCGTGGCGAAACTGCCCATGTACGCCCTTGGGATTGCCGACCGGCACTTGGAATTCCTTCTTCGTCTCGCCGGTCTTGATGTTCACCACTTTGACCAGCGCCGGGTCGCCGTTCTGCACGTAGAGGACGTGCTCGGTGCCGATGGGCATGGCCGTGTGGATTTCCGTGCCTTTGGGCGCGTCGAAGTTCCACAACACCTTTTTCTCCGGCGAAATCAACTTCACCGCAAACTGATGCGCGATGAGCAGATTCCCGTTCGAGAGCAACACCGCGTCGCTGATCTCGCCCTTCCCCGCCGGATTATCATACGACCAGACCACTTGCCCCTTGCGCACGATGAACGCGCGGCGGTTCTTTGACTCGCCCGCATACATGAAATCATGCTGGGCCAATCCCTTGCCCGGCAACACCTGCGCCGGAGCCGCCGCGCTTTCCGCCGCGCGCACAGGAAAAGGATTGAGCGCGACCACGCTCAAGAACAGGCCAAGAAAAAACATCCGTTTGGGTTTCATGGGCTGGCAGACGCCGTGGCCCGGCTGGTGGCGACAAAAGAATTTCTCCACGGAGAACACGCCGGAATCTTTCAAGGTTGTCGCCCGCGTTCCGCCCCCGCTACTCTCGCCGCGTTCAGAAAAACAAAACGATCAAGAAACCAATTTAACCAAAACCAATTCGCGTAGCTTCGGCTGCTGTCCACAACGAAACCTAGGAAATTTCGACGAAGAGCCGCGCTTGAAGTGCGCCCCGCAAGGGGCGCGCTGAAAGCGTTTCTTCGTGGGCCCTCCTAGGTGCCTGTTGTGGGACGCAAGTAAGTGCGTCCCATTTTTTTCAGGCACCAAGAATCCCACGAGAGGCAGTCACCAGACAGGGCTGATTCGCACGCGAGCGAATACAGCCCATGCGTACCAACGACACACGGCAGGCTTTTACTTTTCTCGATCTTTTTTGCGGTTGCGGTGGCTTCAGCCTCGGCTTGGAGCGCGCCGGTTTCCAGTGCCTCGCGGCGATGGATTTCAACCCGGAAGCCGTCACCACTTTCAAGGCCAACTTCCGCAAGGACACTCTTGCCCTGCGCAAAGACCTCACCAAGTTCTCGCCCGCCAAACTCGCGGCCATGCTTGGCGTGAACTCGGTGGACGTGATCGTGGGCGGACCACCGTGCCAGGGGTTTAGCACCGTGCGCCAGGTGGACGCGGCCAATCACGGTTCCCGCGTCCGCAGGGACAAACGCCGTTACCTCTACCGCATCTTCCTCGAATACGTCGCCGCCTTCCGTCCGCGCGTGTTCGTGATGGAAAATGTTCTCGGCATCCAGAGTGCCGCGAAGGGGAAGTTCTTCACGCAAGTGCAGGCCGAGGCCCGCGCGCTCGGCTACCGGGTGCAGGCCCAAGTCGAGGAAGCGTGGAAACTCGGTGTACCGCAAACACGCCGTCGCCAGCTTGTCATCGGCGTTCGCGATGACATACCCGGCTACTTTCCCGGCGTACTCGCCCCCGCCAAACGCGCCGTTGGAGCGCCGTTCTCCGAACCGGCGTGTTCTTCTCCCGCCGAACAGCCCGGGCCGGAAGCCGACGCTCCAAAACTTTGGGACGCCATTGGCGACCTGCCGCCACTCGCCGCCGGTGCTGGGCAAGAGGAATGCGATTACGATCTCTCCTGTCGTGTCGCGCATCTCGCCACGAGGGGCGAGACGGCGAAGCACTATCTCGAATCCGTCTTGGAAATTTCGCGCGCCGACAAGCTCACCGCCCACCGTGCGCGTCCGCATAACGATCAGGACTTGCGCGACTTTGCCCGGGTGCGCGAAGGCGAACACGGCGGCGAAGCAGAAGCGCGTGGCGAGAAAATGGAGTTCACCTACAAGCGTTCCTGCTTCAAGGACCGCTACAAGCGGCAGCCCCGCGAAGGACTTTGCTCCACCATCGTCGCGCATCTGAGCAAGGATGGCCTGGGCTTCATCCATCCGACGCAGAACCGTTCGCTCACGCCGCGCGAAGCCGCCCGCATCCAAAGTTTCCCGGATTGGTTTCAATTCCCCGTCGCCCGCACTCATCAATTTCGGCTCATCGGCAATGCCGTGCCGCCGCTGGTCGCGGAAGCGGTTGGTGAGGAACTGCGTGCCTTCCTTTCTGGAGAGCAAATCGAAGCTGGCCCTGTGCAATGGGAACTCGACGCCGTTCCCGAAAGCGAGGAACAGGCGGTTGCCTGGCTTCGCCCGCTTCTTGACGTACCTCCACGCGCGCTTCGGCTCCTCGACAATGATGAATTCAAGCGCGCCTGGCTGTCCATCGCGTTCCTCTACGCCGGCCTGCATCCCGACAGCACGCTCGATCACGGGGAAGCGATCCTCCGGGACGGGCACAAGGATTACCCGACGATCAGCAAAATCGAACCCCGCCTGCTCGCGCCCTATTACGAACGAAGCGGATGGCCGGTGATTCTCGCACCCATCGCGCGCGAAGCGTGGCGGCGTTTTCGGAACAAGCAATTGCGCGAGGAAGAATTCTACTGCTCCGAAGCGCAGATGGCCGGCATGTGCCATCGCAGCCCTGAGCTTGCCGAAAGCGTGGTGAGGGATCGCGCGGCATTACGGCGAGGAATCCTGAAGTCGGATGGCTCCGACGGACTTTCCATGAACTGAAAACAAACAAGGGAGGATTGAACAATGTCCGCAGAATGGCACTTCAACGAATTGCAACCGGGTAATAAAGACCGCCAACCGACTCAAGGAGAGTTCTTCGCAACCGACGCGATCAGTTCTGTAGCCGAAGCCTTGGTCAGGGAGAGCGTCCAGAACTCGCTCGATGCTGGAATCGAATCCTCCGGCAAGCCGGTGCGTGTGCGCTTCTATCTGGCGAACGGAGATCACGCACTACCAGCAAAAGAAGCGCGAAAGTATTTCCAAGACGGTTGGAAGCATTTCACCGCCGAGGGAAATGGACTGGATGACGTTCCCGAACTTGGTGCGCCTTGCCCATTCCTCGTCGTGGAGGACTTTGAAACCACCGGACTCACCGGCAACGTGAACCAGTGGCAACATGTCCAGGGCGCGAAGAATCCTTTTTACTATTTCTTTCGCACCGAGGGGCGATCCGGCAAGGGCGAGGAAGATCGCGGTCGTTGGGGCATCGGCAAATATGTGTTTCCCCGGTCAAGCCGCATCAATGCTTTCATCGCCGTTACGGTTCGTGCTGATGACGAGAAGCGACTGTTGATGGGGCAGGCGGTTTTGAAATCGCACGCCATCGGAAAGAAATACTTCATACCGGACGGCGATTACGGGCGGCCCAATGGCAGCGGTCTTGTGCTTCCAGTTGGCGAACGTGGCTTCATCGAACAGTTCAGCAAAATATTCAGAGTTAAACGCAGGAACGAACCGGGGCTGTCTGTCGTGGTGCCTTGGATTGACGAGGAAATCAATGCGCGGACATTGCTTCAGGCGGTTATTGAAGACTACTTCTTCCCGATTCTCTCGGGTGACTTATGCGTGACCATCGCGACGGGCGATTCAGAGGTTGAAGTCACCAAAGATTCCCTTGGTGCCGCCAGCCAGACGTTAGGCGATGAGTTTGCCAAGAAAATGCTGCCGTTGCTCCAACTCGCGAATTGGGCGCGTGAACAATCAGCAACCGAAATCGTCCGGCTCAAGCCCGCGAATCCAGACCGACCCAAATGGGAATCAAGCCTCATCCCGCCAGACTTGGTAACAGACCTTCGGGAGAAATTTCGCGCGGGTGATAAACTTGCCATCGAGGTTCCGTTGACTGTTCGCGAACGGGGCGTTGCCGACCGGGAATCCTTCTTCCGAATCTTTCTGAACAACGACGGAAGTGACGACTGTGCTCCGGTCTTCATACGAGACGGCATCATCATTTCGGATGTGCATGGCAAGTGGGCGCAAGGTGTCCGGTCGTTGGTCGTTGTCGAACATTCGGCTCTGGCCAAGCTCCTTGGTGATTCCGAAAATCCGGCTCACACGCAATGGCAGAAGGAGCGAGAACATTTCCGGCACAAGTACCCTTACGGAAAATCCTACATCGACTTCGTGACGCAGAGCGTGGCGATGTTCGTCCGCTACCTCAGTGATTCGGACGAGCAGCCGGACAAAAACTTGCTCCGCGAAATCTTCTCCATTCCGAAGAAGCCGGAGTCCGCAGAGCCGAAGGAAAAATCCAAACCGCGCAAACGAAACAAAGGTGAGGTCATCAAACCCGAACCAAAGATCGAAACGAAGAAACGACGATACACACTCGCCAAAGTGGCGAGCGGTTTCACCATCACCAAAGGCCCGCCCGGTTCCACCATTCCGGCGGAACTCGAAATCGTGGTGGCTTACGACCGACGGCGCGGCAGTCCACTCGGCAAGTATTTTGCGGCGGACTTCAAAATGAGCGAGGCTCCCATCACCGTGGAAGTTGTCGGTGCGAGCGTCACAGAAAAGCAATTGAACCGGCTGGTCGTGAAAGTCACGCAACCCGACTTTACTGTGACGGTCAGCGGATTTGACGAAAATCGTGATTTGTTCGTGGACGTTGACGCAAAGGAGGACAGCAATGATTCGCAGACTTAACTACACCGGGCGCATCAAAATTTTTAGGAACGACGTGCGGCTAGCAACGTGTGAAGCCGATGGCGTGTTAAGCTTTGATGCTGACTTGCGGCTCAATGATTACGACCTGCCCGCCGAAGCGCTGGTGTTCGTCGAGGCGTATCGGCAGACGACTTGGATGCGGTTTCCTTTTGGCAACGTCGCCAATCTGAAGCCGCCCGCACCAGAACAGCGGCGCTTGAGCGAGTTTGATTCGGCTGACGGCATCCTCTTTCGCGTCAAAGTCACTCAGGCGCAGGACGAACACATCCTGCTGGCCGCTGCCGATCGCATCCCGTTGGCGAAGCCGGACCAAGACGGGGACAAGGAGAGCCTGCTTGAAGTGGTGCCTGAAGAATTGGGCGATGAGTTGTGGCAGGTGGACTTGGACGGTGAGCCGCGCCTGCTGGTGAACAAATCCGCAACGGTGGACTGGCGGCAGATGGCTCTCTCGCCGGTATTCGTCGCGTTGGTTTATCCCGCCGCACTCAGGCAGGTGCTCGCGAGCATTCTCGCCACCGGACATCGCGACACAGACGATGAAATAGAATGGCGATCAAAATGGTTACGCTTCGCCACGCTGCTTCCCGGAGTTGATCCGGATCCGCCGCCGAAAACGGACGGTGAGGATGCTGCCACGCGTTGGGCTGAAGACGCGGTAGCGGCATTCGCAAAGAAGCTATCGCTGAAAGAGAAATTTGCCGGAGCCTGGCAAACAAAGGGGGGCGCATGAAGGCGGCAAGATTGAATGAAGACGGCATCGCGATCTTCGCTGGCTGGTTGGAGACGGTGAAGGCTGGCGGATCAGTGCTGGCACCCGTCTCACTGCTGACAGATCCGAAAACCACTGAACCGCTTGCTTTCGAAGTCGAAGTTGAGGCGCGTAGTTTTGCCAATCGCTTCGAGGCGGCGGAGTATCTGAATATGCACTTTGCAACCGCTGGTCTGACAGACGTAGAGCGTGACCGTGGTTTGTGGGCATGGCTTTCGCTGTTTTACTTCGACGCAGTTTGCCCCGGCGGAAAGGGCGGCATACGCAAGCCAGGGGCGTTGCCTCGCCATGTACCCGACCCAGGAAATTTCCGCCGCTATTATCGCCATTTGCTCGGCGGTCCGTATCGTATCTACCGAGCACACCGTGAAAATCCGATGCGGGCGTTTGTCTTGCTCTGCCAGCCGCTTCATTTGCCGGGCGACGTGGTCGAACAACTCGCCTCACGCCAAGAAGTCGTCACCAATCCGGGCATCCTCGATCTCGCCACGAAACTTTATGTCGATGCCACGACTCATCGGCTCAAGCGCGATGCTGGTGGCAAGGGCAGCGGCTCAGCGCGGCGACTCACCGATATCGTCGATCAGTTCGATCTGACTTGGGATCTTTACGCTTCGTCCGGCAATGAGTTGGCGACGGTGATGCCGAAAGAGTTCGCCAAGTTTCTAAAATAGTGAATGCAAGCGGCGATGGTTCACCCCAATAGAGCTTGATGATTCTTGGTATGTGAACCTAGGGCTTTGCCCTGGGCTATGGTCTTTCGGGCTTGCAGCCCTGTGGCTGGAGACTCGCGTTGCTTCCGCCTCCCAATCCGTGGGCATCGGTGTCCATCCGTGGTTGAAAATTTTGGAACGCGCGGACTCGGCGGTCCGCGCTCCGATGGGCAGCGGAATGAGCAGCGGAGAGCCTGGAACTCTCAGACGTTCTCTAGCCGGCCCGTCGAATCGCCGTGGCGCTCCAGCTTCCGCGCGCCCATTTTGTCCGCCATGCTCAGGAACAAGTTGGTCATGGGCTTCGAGCCGTGCTGGACGTAGCGGCCGGGCGAGAGCTGGCCGCCGCCGCCGCCGGCGAGGAGGACCGGCAGGTTCGAGTGCGTGTGGCGGTTGGCGTCAGCGTTGCCGCTGCCGTAGAGGACCATCGAGTTGTGCAGGATGGACTGGCCGTCCACGTCCTTGGTGGCTTCGAGCTTCTGCAAAAACTTCGCGAACTGCTGCGCGTACCAGAGATCAATCTCGATGAGCTTCTTGATCTTCTCCTCGCTTTGAAAGTGATGCGACAGATCGTGGTGGCCTTCGGAGACGCCGATCTCCGGGAGCGAACGGTTGTCGCCATCGTGGCCGAGCATGAGCGTGGCGACGCGCGTCGAGTCGGTCTGGAAGGCGAGCGCCAGCATATCGAGCATGAGCTGGGCGTGCTGCGCGCGGTCCTGCGGGATGCCCGAGGGCGTCTCGACGCCGGGGTCTTGGGCCGCGCCGAAGCGTTCCGCCTTTTGGATGCTCGTCTCGATTTCGCGGAGGCCGGTGAGGTATTGGTCGAGCTTGTCCTTGTCGCGTCCGTTGAGGCGGCGGTTCATGCCGCGCGCATCTTCCAGCACGAAGTCGAGCACGGAGCGCTGCTCCTGCTGACGGCGGCGCAGATTCTCCGCGCGCTCGCCGGGTGCGCCGGTGCCAAAGAGCCGCTCGAAGACCATGCGCGGATTCGACTCCGCCGCCACGGGCGTGGTCGCGGAACTCCACGAGAGATTGAACTGGTAGGCGCACGCGTAACCGGAGTCGCACGCGCCCGAAGTGCGGACGGCGTCGCTGCTCAATTCGAGCGAAGGCAGCCGCGTGAGATGCCCGACCTCGCGCGCGATGGCCTGGTCAATGGAAACGCCCGCGCGAATGTCGGTCGCGCTCTTGTTCAAGCGCACACCGGTGAGAAACACCCCGTTGCCGCGCGCGTGATCGCCGCCGCCGTCCTTGCCGCCGTAAGCGCACATCTGGTTCAGCCCGCCGAGCACCTGCAAGTGCTGGCGCAGCGGCTCCAGGGGTTTCAACGTGCGGCTGAACTCGAAATCTTTTCCTTCGCCCTTCGGCCACCACGCGGCGGGAATGGCACCGTTCGGAAAGTAGATGAACGCCGCGCGCAGGGGCGCACCGCCCGCAGTCGTGGCGAGCTTGCCTGCCGGCGCGGCCAGCGCCTTGAGCGCGCCGAGCGATTCAAACGCAGGCAGCGCGACGCACGCGCCGAGTCCGCGCAGGAAGTGGCGGCGGTTAAAGGCGAAGTGGCGTTCGACGGCGGTGTCTTGGTTGGTCTTCATGGTGTCTTCCTTACGTCGGCACGTTGGGTCTTCGACTCGTTTGATTTCAATTTGTCTCCCGCATTGAAAGCTCGTGTCTTCTGAAACGGCGCGGACTCGATGATGCCCGCCAACAGTTCCGACGGGCGTCCGTTCGCCTTCTGCAACCGCTCGACAATCGCGTCCACCGTCGCCACGTCGTAATACTCCAGCCCGCGCCCGAGGGCGTAGGTCAGCAGCTTCTCGGTGATGGTGTGATAGAACTCCGTGGCGTGATTCGTGACGAGAATCTTCTTCAGCTCCTGGACGTTCGTGAAACTCTCACCGCTCAACAGCCGTCCGGTCGCGTCAATGCGCTGGCCTTTCTCCTGATCGCGCCACATGCCCAGCGCGTTGAAGTTGTCGAGCGCGAGGCCGAGCGGGTCCATGCGGTTGTGGCACGAACTGCACAGCGGCTGCTCGCGATGCAGCGCCAATGTCTCGCGCAAGGTAAGCGTCTTTTCCTTCATCGCCTTCGCGGCGTCCTCGAGCGGCGGGATGTCCGGCGGCGGCGGTGGCGGCGGCGTGCCGAGTAAATTATCCAGGACGAACAAACCGCGCTTCACCGGCGACGTGCGCGTGGGGTTCGACGTGACGATCAGCACCGAGCCGTGCGTGATGACGCCGCCGCGCGCGCTGTCGGCGGGCAGTTTCACAAGAACCATTTCGTCGCCCGTCACGTTGAGATTCGTCAGGCCGTAGTGCTTGGCGAGTCGTTCGTTGAGAAAGGTGTAATCGCTGTCGAGCAGTTCAAGCAGGCTGCGGTCTTCGCGGAGGATGTAGTCGAAGGTCCTCTCCGTCTCCTGCCGCATGGCGCGGCGGAGATCGCCGGTCAACTCGGTGCGCGGGCCACCCCGTCCGGAGCGCCGCCCGAAGTTTCCGAAGCTGCCGCGAATCTGCTCGAGTTCCTTTTTTTCTTCCGCCGTCAGGGTCGCCTCCGGCTTGTCGCGCAATTCGCGGAGGCGTTGCTGCCGCCGGTCCTGCTCAGGGTCTGGGGCGGTCTCACGGGCCAGCACCTGCCGCGCATCAATCTGAATGGTCTCGATGTCGCGGGTCTGAAGCCATTGCCCGACGAAGTTCCGCACAAACGCCTCGGACTTTTTGTCCGCGCGCATTCGCTTGATCTGCGCGGCAAGATTCACGCGCAATTGTTTCTCACGGGCGAGGCGGAGCAGCTCTTCATCCGGCATGGACGACCAGAAGAAATAGGAGAGCCGCGAAGCCAGCGCAAATTCATCCACGAGCGGATGCGTTTTGCCCGCCGCCGACTCCGGGCTTTCCTCGCGGAACAAAAAGCGCGGCGACGCCAGCACGGCAATCATCGCCTGGCTGATGCCGATCTCGAAGGTCTTGCCCTTCTGCGCGTAAGTGGATTCGGCGACCGCCACCAAACGATCCACCGTCGGCGCATCCACCGGACGGCGGTAGGCGCGTTGCACGAACGGTTCGAGAATCGCGCGCGCATACTGGCGGCGGCCCGACGCACTGGCCGGCGCGTCCTTGGAGAAAAACTTCTCGAAGTCTTTCGGACGCACCCAATGTTTCTTCTCCATCGGTCCGCGCACGGTCACGGAGTCCAGCCGCAGCGTGAGCGAGCGCACCTGCCGGTTGGTCGTGAGCGGATGCACCTCGACGATCAGTTCGTGTCCGCCCGTCTTCCAGTCCTGATCGAACTCGTAGTGAAACGCCTTGCCGCCCTCGCGCGAGTATTCCTGGCGGTGCAACTCGCGACCGTCCGCTCGGAAGACGAGCCGGCATTTGTTGTAGTCGAACTGATTGTCCACGAACCGCTCGTTGGCCGTGAAGTCGAGCAGCAGTTGGTAACGCCCCGCGTGTTCGACGCGGACGGTGTTCGAGACAGATGCCAGATCGTAATACGACAACGTGAGCGCGTTCGTCGCCGCCGCGTTGCGGTTCGTGCGGCTGGACGCGCCAACTTCTCCACTGAACGCGCGGCCCGCGATAACCTTTTCGGCCGGCACATACGGCACGGCGGGCACCGCGCGAGTCACGATGGTCTTCGCCGCCGCGAGATATTTCTCCAGCAACATCGGCGGCAGCGTGAGCACGTCGCCGATGTTGTCGAAGCCGTGGCCGGAATCGTCGGGCGGAAACTCCTTGTCCGTGTCGAAGTCCACGCCGAGCAAATCGCGCACGGTGTTCCGATACTCGACGCGGTTCAACCGGCGCACGGTCACGCGGCCGGGATCGAGATTCTGCGGGTCGGTCTGGAAGACCGCCGTCTTGATCCACTCCTCAAGCTGTTTCTTCTGCTCCGCGCCCGGCTGATCCTTCTTCGGCGGCGGCATGATGCCCGCGCGCACGTTCTTCAACGCCTTCAGCCAGAGCTCGTGATTCTCCAGCATCGCCGCCTCGGACTTGAACTCGTCGAAGGAAACGCCGCCCTTGTTCGCGCCGTCGGCATGACAATCGGAGCAGAATTCTTTGAGGATGGGCTGGATGTCCCGGCGGAAGTCCGTCGCGGCCTCCGCTGCGAAAACACGCCCCAGCAACAGGGCCAGGCACGCGAGGCAGATTGAAACATGGGACATCTCCGGAGGCAGACGCCGCCGGACGGCGTTCGGCAACAGCAAATTATTTGGCTTCGTCCCGCCGGCACCGGCGTGGCGTGGACGCTTCGTTGACATTTGGCGTGTGGCGGATACCACTGCGCGCCTGATGTCGGCTGAAACAACTGCTTCTACTCCTTCGATTGCGCCCGGCCAACGGGTCACGGTGCGGATTCACGATGTCGCCTTTGGCGGCGACGGCGTGGGCAAGCATGGCGAACTCGTGGTGTTCGTGCCCTTCACGATGGTCGGCGAGGAGGTGGAGGTGGAAATCACCGAGGCGAAGAAGAACTTCGCGCGCGGGAAAATCGCCCGGGTCATCACGCCCTCGGCGGAGCGCGTCACGCCGGAGTGCGGGGTGTTCGGCTTTTGCGGCGGCTGCCAGTATCAGCATCTGAATTATCCCACGCAGCTTGCGCTTAAGCACAAGCAGGTCGCCGATCTCTTCGAGCGCATCGGAAAATTTCCGCGCGAGGTGGTGCGTCCGGTCGTGGGCTGCCCGCAGCCGTACGGCTACCGCAACCGCATCATGATCCGCTCGCAGTGGAACAAGCCAGAGCAGCGGTTGAACATCGGTTACTTGCGCTGGGACTGCGGGCTGGTCGTGGACGTGAAGACCTGCCCCATCGCCGAACCGGCCTTGAACGCGGAGATTACGCGCGTCTGGCAGAACCCGCCGCCGAAGGGCGGCATCAAGGTCGCGCTGCGCATTCCGCCGGAGGACTGGGATGTGCCGAACGATTCGTTCTTCCAGAATAATTTCTTCCTCTTGCCCAAGCTGGTCGAGGCGGCGCGCGCGGCTTTGGTCGCGGGCGGGGCGAAGTATCTGGTGGATGTGTATTGCGGCGTCGGCTTCTTTGGCATCTCGCTCGGGGATGCGGTGGAGAAATTTGTCGGCGTGGAAATTGACAAGCCGGCCATCAAGGCGGCGAAGAACAACCTGCTGCGGCATCAGCGCACGAACGGCGAGTTCGTGCTGGGCGATGCGCAGGAATTGCTGCCGGGCTTGCTCCAGAAATTTCCGGCCGGCGAGACGAGCATCATCCTCGATCCGCCGCGCGCCGGCGTGCCGAAGAGCGCGATTGAACAACTGCGCGAGGTGCGCCCGCGCCAGATCATTTACGTGTCGTGCCATCCGGCGACGCTGGCGCGAGATTTGAACCTTTTGTGCGCGGACGGTGTCTTTGAACTCGTGAGCGTAACGCCCTTGGACATGTTTCCGCAGACGCAGCACGTCGAGTGCGTGGCGGATGTGCGGCTGAAAGCAGTTGAGAGTTTGGGGTTGAGAGTTGAGAGCGGGGCTGCCCTGCCTGCCTCTCAACCTTCAACACGCAATCCCTCACCCGGCTCCTAAGAACTTGCCAACCCCCGCGCTCATGCCGTCAACTCCCGCTCACCCAGACACAATGGAAACAACGCCACAGCGCAGTTTTGTCCGCGCGATCCTGCCTTGGATCGTCGCGGCGGTCATGTTGCTCGTCTATCTCGTCACGCTCGACACGGTGATCACGGTGCAGAGCCTGGTCCCGTTCGCGCGGGCGACGGGCCTGGAATGGCACGGCATCTACACGCAGCCGTTGAATTGGCTGGCCACGCTGCCGGTGCGCGCGCTCCCGGCCGGGCTGCAACTTGCGGGCCTCAATTTCATCTCCGCCCTCTGCGCCGCCTTGAGCCTGGCGCTGCTCGCGCGGTGCGTGGCCCTGCTGCCGCACGACCGCACGCAATTGCAACGCGACAAGCTCGCCGGCGAGGACTCGTTCCTGAACATCCGCCTCGCGTGGGTGCCGGTGGTCTTCGCGGTGTTGATCTGCGGGTTGCAACGCACGTTCTGGGAACACGCCATCATCAACATGGGCGAGACGATTGACCTGCTGCTCTTTGCCTACTGTGTGCGCTGCCTGCTGGAATACCGTGTGGACGAGCGGGATGTGTGGCTGAACAAGCTGGCTTTCGTCTATGGCGCGGCCATCACCAACAATTTCGCGATGATCGTCTTTTTCCCGGCGCTGCTGGTAACGCTCGTCTGGGTCAAGGGGCTGCGTTTCTTCCGGTTCAATTTTCTGGTGCGGAGTTTTCTGCTCGGGCTGGCCGGACTGTCTTTCTACCTGCTGCTGCCGCTAGTGCGCCCCGGCGCGGAAAGCGAATCCGTCACTTTCTGGCAGGCGCTGAAGACGAACCTGACGTTTCAAAAGGAGTACCTCACCGGCTTCCCGCGCTGGCGCGCGGCGTGGATCGGTCTCTACGCTTTTCTGCCGCTGCTGCTGGCGGGCATCCGCTGGCCGAGCAGCTTCGGCGACACCAGCCCGGTGGGCAGCGTGTTCACGAACATCTTCGGGCGGATTCTCCACGCGGGCCTGCTGGTCTTCTGCGTGTACATAGTCTTTGATCCACCGGCGGGGCCGCGTGAATTCGGACTCGGGCTGGCGTATCTACCGTGCTATTTCCTCGGCGCGTTGAGCATCGGCTACTTCAGCGGGTTTCTCCTCCTCGTCTTCGGCGAGGATTCGGGGAAATCCCGTCGCCATTCCGACGTGCCGCCGGCGGTCAATTACGCCGTCACCGCCGTGGTGCTCGCCGGCGCGCTCTTCGCCACCGGGCTGCTGGCCGCGCGCAATTATCCCAAAATGCGCGCGGCCACCGCGCCCACCCTGCACGAATACGCCACCGCGCTGGCCCAATCGCTGCCCGACAAGCCCACGGTGGTGTTGAGCGATGACGCGATGCGCCTTTATGCCGTGGCGGCGGTGCTGGGAAAAGAAGCGCGCGCCCGGCACATGCTGGTGGATACGGCTTCACTGCAAAATTCCTCCTATCAAGCGCGCCTGCGGTCCCTCCACGGGGACCGCTGGCCGAAACTAGAAATCGAGAGCGGCTACATCGCCATCAACCCCGCGCAACTGCTCAAGGTCTTGGGCGGCTTCGCCAAAACCGGCGACCTCTTCTACCTGCACCCGAGCTTCGGCTATTATTTTGAGACGCATTACCTCGAACCCCGCGGCCACGTTTACGCGGTGAAGCCGCTCACCACCGTCTCCGGCGAACGCCCCGTCCCCGCCGCGGCCTTGATCAGCGCGCAGGAAAAAACCTGGAACGACCTCGCGCGCCAATCCTGGGGACCGCTCAAAGCCGCCATCCCGACCGAGGCCGCCGAACGGTTCAACAACAACGCGGCCTACGTCGGTGCGTATTGGTCGCGCGCGCTGGACTGGTGGGGCGTGGAACTGCAGCGCGCCGGGCGTTTCGAAGAAGCCGCGAAGTTTTTTCAAGAAGCCCTTGCCCTGAACCCCGACAACGCCGCCGCGCTCATCAACCAGGAAGGCAACATCCTCTGGCGCGATGGCCGCAAGCGACTGCCCCGGTTGAGCAAGACCGCCGAGGAGAAGCTCCAGGCTTATCCCGGTCT
Organism: Akkermansia sp.; assembly: GCA_043757045.1. Lineage (GTDB taxonomy): Bacteria > Verrucomicrobiota > Verrucomicrobiia > Limisphaerales > SIBH01 > JANNGC01. The sequence continues at coordinate 19,501 of JAYVQC010000164.1, forward strand.
CGAGAACCTGTTGAACCTCTGCGGCCCGATTGACGTGCCGGATTTCTGCATGGAATTCGCGAACACCTATATCCAGGGTGGCCTGCCCCGCGAAGCCTCCCACATGGTCGCGCGCGCGCTGTACTACGCGCCGGAGGAACTGGTTTATCTCGCGGCCCGCGCCAATGTCGAGTTGATCGCCGGACGGCCTGCGCAGGCTCTGCAAGAAATCGCCCCGCTGCGCCCCCGCGCCCGGCAGGCCGAGCCGGGCTTGCAAATCGAAATCGAGCGCATCGCCGCCTTTGCGGAGGTCGAGCAAAATAATTTTCCCGCCGCCGAGAAAACGCTCGAGGCCACCGTGCGGAAATTCCCCGACCAAGATTACGCCTACAACGTCCTCTCCCAACTGTACGTGGCGCGCTCCATGAAAATGCGCGCGGCGGGCGACGCCCAGGCCGACGCTCCGCTGACCAACGCCCTGCAAGTCATCGCCGGGCAGATCAAACGCCAGCCGCAAAATCCCAACGCCCGCTTCAATCACGGCAATCTGCTGATGTTCGTCGGCGACCACGCCGGGGCCGGGGCCGAGTTCACCGAGGTGCTCAAGCTCCAGAAGGACAACAGTGCCGCGCTCCTCAACCGCGCCATCGCCCAGCTTCAGAGCAAACAATATGATCTGGCCAAGCGCGACTACCAGGCGCTGCTCGAACGCTTCACCAGCACTGATTTCCGTGTTTATTACGGACTTGGCGAAATCGCCTACCAGAAGCAGGATTGGAAAGCCGCGAAGGATCACTACACGCAGTATCTGAAATACGCCCCTGCCGGCTCCGGCGAGGCCCAGACCATCCGCCAGCGCCTCGCCGAGGTGAAGAAGAAGGACTGAGCGCGGGCGGGCTTTTTAGAGCGCGGCCTTCAGGCCGCTTCACCATTCCTGCGGCGAAGGCCGCTGCATGTCGCGCTCCTCCTGCCCGTGCGACGAGTTAAAGCGCCGTCAACGCCCCGCCCCATTTCTGCTTTCTGCTCTCAACTTTCTGCTTTTGCTTTTTCCCCCGCCCATCCGCCAAAGTCCCGCGCCCAATGGACAAACCATTCTACATCACGACCGCGATTGACTACGTCAACGGCCAACCGCACCTCGGCCACGCCTACGAGAAGGTCATTGCCGATGTCATCGCGCGCTCCCGCCGGATGCTCGGGGAAAAAGTTTTCTTCCTCACCGGCCTCGACGAGCACGGGCAAAAGGTGCAGCAGGCCGCCCAAGCGGCGGGCAAAACGCCGCAGGCTTACTGCGATGAACTCGCCGTCAGTTGGAAAGCCTTCGCCGCGCGCATCGGCCTGACCAATGACGATTTCATCCGCACCACCGACGCGCGCCACAAGCAGGTCGTGCAGGCGTTGCTCGCCAAGCTGAACGCCGAGGGTCATTTCTACAAGGCCGGCTACGAAGGCTTCTTCTCGGTGAAGGAGGAAACTTTCCTTACCGAAAAAGATCAGCTTCCCGACGGCAAATTCGATCCCTCGTGGGGCGAAGTCATCCGGCTCAAGGAGGAGAACTGGTATTTCAAACTCGGCGCGCATCAGGCGTGGCTCATCGACTACATCGAGCAGAACCCCGGCTTCATCCAGCCGTCCTATCGGCGCAACGAAGTCCTCGGCTTCCTGAAAAACAACACGCTCGAAGACCTCTGCATCACGCGCCCCGCCGCGCGCCTGAACTGGGGCATCCCCCTGCCCTTCGACCCCGGCTACGTCACCTACGTCTGGTTCGACGCGCTGGTGAACTACATCACCGTCCCCGCTGCCCACGGCGACCCCGCCGTGCTCGCGGCCTCCGGCTCTCAACCCTCAACCCTCAACTCTCAACTCACCCTCTGGCCCGCCGACCTCCACGTCCTCGGCAAGGACATCGTGAAATTTCACGCCGTCTATTGGCCCATCATGCTCAAGGCCGCCGGGCTGCCGCTGCCGAAGCAACTGCTCGTGCACGGCTGGTGGCAGAAGGACGGCGCGAAGATCAGCAAGAGCACCGGCAACATCGTGGACCCCATCGCGGTCATTGATGAATGGGGTGTGGACGCCTTCCGCTTTTACGTCCTGCGCGAACTCGACATCGGCCCCGACGGCAACTGGACCGACGGCGGATTCGCCTCGCGCTATCAGGCGGAACTCGCCAACGGCCTCGGCAATCTCGTCAACCGTTCGCTCTCCATGCTGAAGAAGTATCGCAACGGCGTGCTGGGCGCGGTCTCTGATGAATTGAAACCGGTGACGGACGAGACGGTGAAAAAGGCGGAAGCTGATTACCGCGCGAATGAGTTGCAGACCGCGCTCACCGACATCTGGGCGCTGGTCATCCGCACGAACCAGTACGTGCAGCAGACCGAGCCGTTCAAACTCGCGAAAGATCCCGCGCAAGCCGCGCGACTCGAAGAAGTGCTCTACAACCTCTGCGAAGTCTGCCGCGTGCTCGCCGTGCTGCTCGCGCCGTTTCTCCCCGCGACCTCCGCGCGCATCTACGAACAGCTCGGCCTCGGCGCACTTCCCGAAAGTTTCGGTGCGACGCAGTGGGGCGGATTAAAACCCGGCCACACCATTGGCGAGCCGGCCCCGCTCTTCCCGCGCAAGGATTTGGTCAAGCCCGCGTAGCCTCCTGTAGCGGCGTCTCGTAAGAGCGCCGCCATATTTTCGTACTGAATGC
>JAYVQC010000165.1:0-22179 GCA_043757045.1 Akkermansia sp.
CCCACTGCGGACATGGCTGTCCGCGACTCCGCCGCGCGCGCCAGTTCGTTCAACGCAAAATCAATCTGCGCCGGAATCGCCCCGACCGGCACCGTCTCGGTCGTCGTGTTCTTCCACAAATCGCAATACACGCAATGCCACGGACACTCGCGATTGGTCAGGAAGATGGTGGCGACATTGACCACCTCGCCCGACTCCGCGCGCTCGCGTTCGAGGAAAAAATTCTGCGGACGTTGCGGGTCAAACGTTCGTGTGTTCCCGCGCGATGAAGTTTGGTCGTTCAATCGGTGATGTCTTCACTGGTACATCGCGAGGAATTGCCTGCGGAAATCCACTTCGCGCTGCGGCACGCGCTGGCGCAGTTGCTCGACGGGCAGAGCGCCGTGCTGGAAACGGCGCTTTGGGAACACCGGCATGTCGATTCCAGTGACGGCCTTCACGCCACGTGCCACGATTTCGCCTTTGAGCGCGTAGAGTTTCTCCACGCTGTAGTTCGTGAGCGCGATGAAGGGGATGCCTTCCGCCACTTCGATCACATTCGGCTGGGTGAAGGGGCTGAAGCTGTCGAAGCCGTAATGCCGCCCCGGCGCATACGTCCGCACGTAGCCACGGCTGAGTCCGCCGCTGTAAGTGAGCGAGTGCTTGATGCGGCCCACGCCCCAGCCTTCCTGATAGAGCATGGTGTTGTGGACGACGCTGCGGATGGTCAGTTCCTTGTTCTCCTCGATGGGGTAGTCCTTGAGGTTCTCGTCGCCGCCGTCGCCATCGAGCAAACATTTCCAATCCGGGTAACGCTCGCGGATGCCGCGGCAGAGCGTGAGGCCCATCGAAGCGCATTCCACGTCGAGTGGCTTGTAATCCTCCAGCACACGAATCGTCTCGCGCACGTCAATGCTGCCGAGGTCGGCCTCAATCGGTTCGAGCAACATTTCGAGGCCGACGCGTTTCAGAAACTCGCGCGCCTGCTGCAAGTCCGGGCCGTCGCCGAAACTGAGCGTGAACGCCTTGAGCCGTGATGGACTCAGTCCCAACTGACGCATGACGTGATACGTCACGAGCAGCACCGCGCCACTGTCAATGCCGCCGGAGAAGCAGATGCCGACAGGTGTGCCCCCGGCATCCTGCCGGGTCGGAGCGTGGAAGCTCGCTGCGCTGCTCGCATTGGCATGGGTGCTGGGAGTGAGAGAGTCTCCACCCGGCGGGACGCCGGGGGCACAGGCGGCACGTTGCAGCCACTTCCCAATCTCCTCCGCCAGCGCGCCGATGTAGGCGCGGCCAATTTCATCAAGGTCTGTCGAGAGCTTGTTCCGCTGCGGATTGAAAAACCGCGTGTAAGTCGGATCGGGATCAGGGCAGCCGATGAGTTGCAGTTCGATGATGTAATGCGCCGGCACCATGCGCGTGTAGCTGGGGTGAAATTGCTCAGCCAGTCCCTCGCGCTTCAACTGCTCGTGAATCGCATCAATGCGGTCGGCGACGATGAGCGCGGGACCGGCCTCGCGCTTGGCGAGGAAGTAACGCATCGGACGGTCGAGCGAACGCGCCATGCGCACCGTCTTGCCATCGCGCGCGAGCAGGGCGAAGGAACCTTCGATGGCGCGCACGCCGTCGGCGTCATTCGCCAACACGCGGGCGCGCGCCTCCTCCACGGTCAGATTGTAGAGACGGTTCAGCGCCGGGTCGGTGAGGTCCACGACACGTTCAATGTATTCTGAGTGCATGGAAGCGGAGTGTAGCGGCGTGTCGGCAAACCGCCGCAATAATTTTTAGATGACGGCACTCTGCTGAGACGCCGTTACGCGAAAACTACGGCGCGTGGCAGTAACGGTGGCTCACGCTCCACTGGAACACCTCCGGGCCTGTTCGCTCCGTGTTGATCATCCAGCCGGCGCGTGGCCGGGCAAGGTGCTCACGGTTCGAGGCGAACGCGATAAAACCGGTTCGACGGCGCGACGGCGGCCGGATCAATCAGGAGAAACGCGCCGGTGAATGGAGCATTGGTTTGAATCGGCGTCCACGTTTGCAGATCCGCGCTTGCTTCCACGATGGCCCTGGCCACGGGCATCTGCGCGGTGATCACCGCTTGGAAGACACCGTTGCTCCACGACGGGTTCAGCAGTCGCACCACGGGCGCGGGCGGCATCGTCAACGCGCAGCGGCCAATCGAATCCGCCGCGTAGATTGCGGCGACCTCCCCTGCGGAGAGCGCACGGTCGTAGAGCGCCACTTCGTCAATCTGGCCGTGGTGGAAGAAGGCGGGCGATCCATTCTCGATGTCCGCGCCGATAATGAATGGGCGCGTGTCATAAACAATGGAGCCGGCCACCGAATGACGCCCACCGGCCCTCAAATCTGAATGCTACACTTAAGGCACAATCCGGACACGGTAAAAGCGGTTCGAGCGTGTGACTGCCCCCGGATCATCGAAGAGGAACAATCCGTTAAAAGGCTCGTTCGTCATGATGGGAAGCCAAGTCTGGAGATCCTCGCTCGCCTCGATCACGGCCCGCGTTGCTTCCGGGCCTCGCAGGCTGAATTCGAAGTGGCCGTTGCTCAGTCGCGTGGGTGCGGTGGCCACGAAGGCACGACCGACGGCCAGCGTAAATGCGTTCGCCCCGTAGCTGGTGAGCCAAAGCAAATCATTTTCGATGGGTGGCGTGTTGACTGGCGCGAATTGCGCGGTCCGAGACCCATATGTGACGGGATTGAACGAGTCGGCCAGCGCGGGCGCGTAACCAGCGCGTAACTTCAGGTTAAGGGCACCAACCAGTGTCGCGTCGCCAGCCAGCGCTAGCTGCGCGTAGCCGCTGGCAGGCGTGGTGCCGCCCGCCCAAACGTTCACCGTGCCGCCCGCGAGCGCGGTTGGGTTGATATTCAAAGCCAGTACCCCGGAGCACAGTTCCAGCGTGCCGCTGTTGGTGAAAAACCAGTTGCAAGCGGTGCTGTCGATACCATTCGTCTTCATAAACAGCGCGCCTTCCATGTTATGGAAATAGTTCGCGGAGCCCCACGTGGTGAACGCCGCGTTATTTTCTGCCGTGAAAACGCCGCCGCTCTCGTTGTAGATGCTGGCCGGCAGTTCGCCGTACCACGAACGAGCCGGCGACCACAGATCGCCTGCTCCAGTCCAGCGGAACCGCCCGCGATTCCGCAAAACTGAACCCGTCCCCAGCGCTTTGGTGGATCCTCCGCTCACCGTCGTTTCCAATCCTGAACCAAGTGTCAGGTTGCCCGCGAACCATCCGCCGAGCCACTCGAGGCTCCCGCTGCCCGCAAGGAAAGTGGCATTGCTGGAACCGGTCACTGTGCCGTCACTTATGCGCATTACACCGTTTAACGTCGTCATGCCCTGAACCGTGTGGCTGCCCGCGCCAATGACATTTGTGCCGGGCCCGGAAAGTGAGCCACCGTTTTGCAAGTGCAGCACATCACTGAATTCTATCGTGCCCGCATCGGCGCGAATTTCGCCGGCATTCGCAAATTGCCACGAGTCAATGGTCGTCTTGTTGGTGCCTGCCCGCTTCACGACGAGACCACCCGCATAATTCGTGAATCGCGAATAGTCGCCATCGCGGGCGAAGGGATATCCATCGTTCAGGAAACGAAACGTCGCTCCCGGCAGGTTATTGAATAGGGATGGCCCTTCACTGTACCAACTGCGCGCCCAGGCGTGAATCCTCGCCGCGCCCGACCAATTCATCTGTCCGTGATTGTTAATCGTCGTAAAGCTGCCCAGAAATTTAGTCACCGGCCCGCTCGCCGGATCAGCAATGTTTACGATCACGTTTGACCCGAACGTGTGATGGCCGAAGAGCGTGCCGCCCATCCATTCCAAGGTGTTTGTGCCAGCCCAAATGCTACGCGGCGTCCCGTTCGTATTTATTTCGGCGTTAAACCAGCCGCCATCGACGCGCACGACGCCGCTCGCCATCACGTTGTTGCTTGCCGTAACAAACCCTGCGAAGCGAATGCGGCTCTCGCCTTGCAGAGTTGTGTTGCTGCCGAGGTTCACATAATCGACGAAGGCCAGCGCACCGATCTGCGCGAGCACATGGCCGAAGTTGTTCACGATAAAACTGTGCACGGTGGTTTCGTTCGTGCCACCCGCCTTCCAGAGCGTGCCATGGTTGTTGAAGTAGCAATAATCGCCATTGCGCACGAACGGCGCTCCTTCGGTGAGGAATCGAAATTGCCCGCCCGCGAGATTGTTGATGGTGGACGGCGCTTCGCCATTCCATCCGCGAGACCAAGCGTGAATGTCGCCGGGACCCGACCAGTTCACGATACCGGCATTATTCAGCACAGTGCCGCCAGCCAGGTATTTCTGATTAGCGCCGGTGACATTAAACACAGCACCGGATGCGACCTGTTGCGTGCCGCCAATCGTGCCGCCCGCCCAATTAATGTTGGCGTTGCCCCCAAGAGTGCCCCCTCCGTTCAGGCTTCCGCTCAGCAGTTCCAAAGTAGTGGGACTGCCGATGCCGACCGTGACATTGCCCAGCGTCGTGACGGTGGCGCCATCGATCTGCTGCAATCCCGCACCGGTCAGCGCGGCGCCCGCCAGTGTGTAATTACCACCCGTAAATTTCACCTTCCCGCCCGCATCGGCAAAGAAAGTTCCGGAGCCCACGCCGCCGCCCGCAAACTCGATGCGCCCCGCATAGCTCTGCAGCGCGCCGGAATTGTTGAAGAGCCAGTAAACAATTGTGTTCGCGCCGCCCGTTTTCCGGAAGGTCGCGCCGATGAAATTATTGAAGGCGCTCGGCGTGCCATCGTGACTGAATGCCGCATCCTCCCAGACATCCAGCATGGAGCCCGAAAGATTATTCCACGTGGCGGGAAACTCGGCATACCAGGAGCGGGCCTGATTCCAAATGTGTCCGGAGCCTTCCCAGCGGACATAGGCCGAATTGTCCAACACGGCGCCGCTGCCGAAGACCTTGGTGGCCGGTCCCGTAATGTGGACAGTGCTGCCCGGTGCCCACGCCAAACGATCGACGAGCGCACCGCCGGACCAGTTGAGCAGTCCGTTGTTGATGGTGCGAAACGTCGCGACGGAATTGCTGTTGCACACAATCGTCCCGCCACTGTGCTGCAATGTCGTGCCGTCAATCGTATTGGTGCCGAAGAGCGTGTGCGTGCCACTGCTGATAAGATGCCGGCCCGCGCCGCGGAAGAGGGCGCCCGGCTGCAAAACCGACACATCGCTGAATTCCAGCGCGCCCGCGTTCGCCCGGACTTCGCCACTGTTGGCGAAGACCCAGGAATCAATCGTGGTGCGATTGGTGCCGCCCATTTTCACGAATAACGAACCGGGGTGATTCGTGAAGAAGGAATAATCGCCATCGCGGCCAAAGGGATAACCGTCATTCAGCAACCGAAACGTCGCCCCCGGCTTGTTGTTAAAAGTGGAAGGATACTCGCCGTACCAAGAGCGCGCCCACGCGTGAATGCGGCCGGCACCAGACCAGTTCACGAGTCCGTGATTGTCAATTGTCGCCCGGGGCCCAAGGAACTTGGTATTCGGAGATGCCGGGTCGCTGATGTTGAAAGTGACATTGGTGCCAAGCACCAAGTGACCCCACATCGTGCCGCCGAGCCATTCGAAGGTATTGGTGCCGAGCCACGCGCTCAATGGCGCTCCATTGGCGTTCGTCACTGAATTAAACCATCCGCCATCCAGGCGAAATGATCCGCTCGCCGAAATTGTATTGCTCGCGGTAATGGCGCCCGCGAAACGAATCAGAGTCTGGCCGTCCAGGATCGAATTCGAGGCGAACGAGACTTCATCCACCAACGCCAATGTTCCGGCAGTGGCAACGATTGCCCCCTGATTGTTCAGGCGAAAGCTATGAAAGGTGGTTTCATTTGTCCCCCCGCTCTTGATGATCTTTCCAAGATTATTGAGCGCTGGGTATTCGCCATTGCGGGCGAACGGAACGCCATCGGCGAGGAAACGAATCGTGCCGGTATTGTTTAGAATGGGAGCCTGCTCACCATTCCAGCCACGCGACCAGGCGTGAATCCCGCCGGGGCCGCTCCAATTGATGATGCCCTGATTATTCACCACCGTGAGTGCCGACTGCCCGGCGCGATTGAACCATTTCCATTCCGGCCCGCTCACGTTCACCGTCGTGTTCAAGGCGTTCGTGCCGTCGAAGCCGCCGCTCGTCCAGTTGATTTGCCCGGGGCCGCTGAAATTGATTTGTCCGCCGACGTAGCCTTGCGAAAGCCTCAACACACCGTTGCTCGTCAGGTTCACATGACCCATCCCGCGCAAGAACGTGCTGCTTTGGGCGAGATCGAAAATGCCGTCGAGTGTTACCCCGCCTGCCACGGTTGCTGTCGCGCCGCAGCAACCGTTCACCAACTGCACTGTGCCGGTGCCCGTGAGGCTACTGCCATTTTCCCAACGCATCGCATCATAGATGGTGAATAGGCCGTCCAGCGTCTCGATCGTTCCATGATTGATGAAAACCCCCTGGTGCGCGGTTTCGACCGCGCCAATTTTTCGGAAGGTGCCGTGGTTCACGAAGCCGCGGTTGCCCGCGCCAAAGTTGGGATACAGGTTCAGCGCGTACGGCCCGCTCGCCTCCCACAACCCGGTCGGCCCGTTGTTCATGACCGACTCGTCGCCATAGATATGCCCTTCGAACCAGCGCACCGTGCCCGAGTTGTTGAACGTGGCCGAGTAAACGGCCTTGCCCGGGGTGTTCGAGATGATCACGGTTCCGTTCGTGGGCACATTGAACGAGCCGAGCTTCGCGGCCCCGCCGTAAAACTCGCCGCCATTCCAGCGGAACACGCCGTTGTTGCCGAGTTGCAGAATATTCTCGCAGTGAATGCGGCCCCCGTGCTGGGTGAGAAACTTCACGTTCAGGTTCGAGCTGTAAAGCGTGCCGCCCGAGTGCGTGAGTCCATGCACGTTGATGAACGCGAACGGGCGCGCTTCCGGGTTGCCGTTGATGAACACGCTGGCTTCCGCGGGCGGGAGGCCATACGGACTCCAGTTCGCCGGGTTGTCCCAGTTGTTGTTGTTATTGTTTGGATCGCCATCGCTGAAACTTCCGGCCGTCCAGATGTAAACCGGGTGCCAGTCCACGACGAAATTCACGGAGACGGACCCGCTCAGCGCGGGCACCTCGCGGTTCCGGGCAATCACCTGGATGTTGTAACTGCCGTTGCGCAAATTCGCGCCGCTGGGTTGCGGCGTGCCACCGGACATTCCCCAAACGAAATCCTGGTAGCTCAACGTAATGGCGGACGAGGAGGCTGACCACGAACTGCCGTTCCAATACTCGAAACCACCCGGCACCCGTCGGGCGAAGTACATCGTCACGAGGTCCACGCCGGATTCAGCATCGCCGGCCAGCCCTTGCAGCGCGGGGAGGAAGTTGTTCGTGAAGACCTCGCCCTCGCCGAGGTTGATCGACGCGAGCGGCGGTGTCGTGTCGAGCGGCGAGCGGGACAGGACGAGGTTGTGGTCATTCGTATTGCCGGCGGCGTCGGTGACGTAGGCGTGAATGACGTAATTCCCCGGGGCGAGTTGCGCGCGCGACGGCAAAGTCCCCGGCGCCGGTGTCCAGTTCAGGCCCGCGACGTTCGCCGCCAATTCCGCCCCAGCGCCCGCGGACGAACTCCAGTTCACGCCGTTCCAAAATTCGTTCCCGCCCGCCTTGAACCACTCGATCTTGAACTTCACCGTCGCGGCTTCGCTGATGGTTCCGCCGAGTTGATCGAAGTTGAAGACGACCTGCTGGTTGGTCAGCGGACTGAAGGCAATGGTCGGGCTGGAGGTGTCGATGGTGAACTGATTGAGCTGCCACGCGGACGCACGGTCGGCGAGATCGATCGATTGCGCGTGGACTTGGTAGGCACCGGACGGCAGCACCGGCAGCGTTTTCGTCCAGGCCGTCGTGCCATTGGCCCAGGCGGTGTGGGGCACGAAATCAAACGTGGCCGAGCTAAACACGCCGTTTGTCCAATCCCACCACGCGCCGTCCGCAGTGCGGGCGAGTGCCACACGCACACGCTTGACCGCGTTGTCGTCCGAGGCCGTGCCTGTCGCGTTGGAAACGCTCGTGGCCACTGTGCCGTTCGTAGGCGTGAGGACGGCAACGCCCGGATTCACCGCGTCGAAGAAGTAGGTCGAGGAGAGCGATGAACCTATCCAGCAGTGCATCCGGCCCATCTGCTGCGGCGTGAAGCGCGACTGGCAGCCGATGTAGTAGCTCATGATGTTCAGCGTATCGATGTTGGTGTATGGCTGGGTGTTGCAACTGTCCGTGCCGGTGGGATTGCACGGCGCGGTGGTGATGGTCAACCCGGGGTCCGGCGCGGTGTCCGAGCAATAATCGCCCGTGCGGTCGCCATCGAAGGTGTTGCGCCCCGCGAGTTCCTTGCAGTTTTGGCAATCGGTCGTCCATTCCGTCGTCCCGCGAAACGTATGCACCAGTCCGAGCATGTGGCCCATCTCGTGACTTGCGCAGCCAAAGAACGAAGCTGGGTTCCCGGTGCGGGCGGGCGCGACCGCCCAGTCCTGCAGCAACATTCCGCCGGTGCTGGTCAGCGACGAGGGGGAGAAGGGAAACGTGGCGATGCCGCAACTTCCAAAAGTGTAGCGCGTGACGAACACATTCAACTGCTGGGCGGGATTCTCGCTGAACGCCGCCTTCATCGCCGGCTCCGCGTTGCTGGGACAGTTGCGGTAGAGCGTGCTCAGGTTCGTGCGAATCGAATACACGAACTGGATGCGCGAGGCCTCGAAGTCCGTGTTGAGCTTGTCCACCTGCGCGGCGATTTCCGCCGGCGTGACGGCGACGTTGCTGCCGTCGTCATTCGCCAGCACCTGGAAACGCAAACGCACGAGCTTCACCGGGGTGCTGCCATTGGGAATGGCCGCGTCACGATTCGCCGGGTTGTCGCAGGCCCCTTGCGTAGGGCACGTCCCCGTCAGGCTGGCCCTCCGACTGAATTCCTTGCCTTGGGGGCTGGCCATCCATGCCTGCATCGTGCCGCAAAACTCCGCCGGGGGCGGCACCGTGGGCGGCGCGCTCGTAGCTGAATCCGTGGTGAGCAGAAACGCCAGCGAGGCTGCGAACCCCAGGCGCACGCCTCTCGTCAGGGTGGGCCAAAGGAGGAGACGAGCGCGGCAAACACGGCGCGCGCTGAGGAGCGGTTGTTGGTTCATTCGTTTGTAAAAGAAGCAGGAGTGAAGTGAATGGTGGCTCAGGCCGCCAGCGGCCCGCGCCCGGCGAGCGATTGGAGATGAGAAAGAGCATGGCCGTTGCCGAAGTAACGCGCCGACGTTGTTGAATGTTTCATGCCCATGCCAAAAGGCGGAGACCTTAGCGCTGCCGCTGTTCGCTTCAAGGGGTTCCGCTCAAGTGGCGGACGCTGGTCGCAACCGTTGAGACAAGCAATCGGCATCGCCTCAGAAGTCATTAAATCATCTCCGGGCCTGTTCGCTCCGTGATCGACTGGTCTGCCTGGACACGGAGACGAGACGGTGGCTGTCCTTCGATGGAACCGCCGCACCCTCACGGCACCTGGCGCACGACGTTCACCGCATCGCTTCGCAGTGTCGCCACCTTCTGCACCGCACCGCCGGGCCAGGTGATTTCCACCGCCGCCACGCGCGTCGCTGCTCCGAGGCCGAAAGTGAGCACGGACTCCGATTGCGAAAGGTAGCCTTTCGCCGGCATGACCTGCTGCGCGAGCGTGCGGCCATCGACCCGCACCTTCACCCACGCGCCGATGGCGTCGCGGTTGGACTTCGTGCCGATCAATTTCAACCGCAGCCAGTGATGTCCGAGTTTCTGATCGTTGCGGAGCAACAGTGGCGGTCCCGCGATCTGGGTCAGCACCACGTCAAGGTCGCCATCGCCATCCATGTCCGCGTAGGCCGAGCCACGACCGACGATGGGCTTGAACAAATCCGCGCCAGCCTTTTCCGGCGGCACCGGCACGAAGGCTGCGCCTTTCCTCGAACTCACATTCCAAAACAGTTGCGCCGGCTGGCGGTAGCTCTGGCTCTTCTGGATTTTGGAAATCTCCTCCTCGATGTGGCCGTTGGCCGTGAGCACGTCGAGCCGGCCATCGAGATCGTAGTCGAAGAAGAACAGGCCGAACTTCAGCAACTGCCGGCTCGCGGGTCCGAGTCCCTCGGTGATGGCCTCGTCGGCGAAGAGCAGCGAATCGTTCTGCGCGACGTAGAGCGCGTTCGGCTCGTTGGCGAAATTCCCGATGGCGATGCCCAGCGCGTGGTCGTTGCGGAAGCGCGCCGAATCAATGCCCATCGCCCCGCGTGCCAGGCCGTACGGATCAAAGGCCACGCCGGACTGCGCGCCGACTTCCGCGAACGTCCCGTTGTGACGGTTGCTGAAGACAAAGTTTTGCACTTGATCATTCGCCACCACGAAATCAATCCAGCCGTCGTTGTTCAAATCCACGGGGGCGACGCCGAGCGACTTGGCGATGGGTGCGCCCGTCGCGGCGTTCGTGATTTGCAAGCCCGCCGCGCGCGACACGTCACGGAATTTGCCGCCGCCTTCATTGTGATAGAGCAGCGGGAACGAACCTTCGAAGTTCAGCGGCGGTCCGTAGGCGCGACCGATTCCCGCCAGCGTGTAGTTCACCCCCTGATCGATCTCGCGCGACCACTTCACGTAATTGCAGATGAACAAATCCAGCCTTCCGTCGTTGTCGTAATCCACGAAGGCCGCGCTCGTGCTCCAGCGCGTCGGCTCATTCGCGAGTCCGGCGCGCGCGCTCACGTCCTCGAACTTGCCGCCGCCGAGATTGCGGAAGAGGTGGTTCTCGCCGACGCCCGTAACGAGCACATCCACCCGTCCGTCGTTGTCGTAATCACCGACCGCCACGCCGGTGCCGTAGAAACTTGCGTCCAATCCCGAGCCAGCCGTCACGTCGGTAAATTTCCCGCGCCTGTCATTGCGATACAACGTCACCGTGCCACTGGGCATTTCCGCTTTCTGCTTTCCGCTTTCTGCTTTGGCCTGGTGCCACGGCCATTCACGCCCGCTCACGAAGAGCAAATCCGCCGCGCCGTCGCTGTCGAAGTCGAAGAAGGCCACGCCACCGCCCATGGTTTCGGGCAGGAGCTTGTCGCCATACGCGCCGTTGACGTGCGTAAATTTGATCCCAGCTTCGGCGGTGGTGTCCGTGAATTTCACCGTCGGCACTTCAGCCACGGCGCGCGGCAGTTCCGGGGCGTTCAAGTCGGTCTTGGATTCACCGGGCTGGTTCTTCCGCCCCGACCACCAGAAGAGAAACACCACGCCGACGACGACCACGGCGGCGATGACGATGATCGAACGCTGAAAGGCGCGCCCAATCACCGCGTCGTCCTGCGGCGGCAGGTCAGGATATTCGGGTGAAGGTGGCGGCACGCGCGCACTATTGGGAGAGCGCGGGCCGAAGAGAATAGAAATTCAGGCCCGTCCCCGTGCCTTGGCATCAAGTGGGAAGGGAACGGCCCGCCATTGCTGTTGAAATGCCCGAGGCCGTTTCCTACGGTGCGTGCCGGGCAAATTTCCATGAGCATTATGACTAAACAATTTCGTTGGCTCTTCGCCATTCTCGCAGCGGCCCTCGTCGCCGGTTGCAACAAACAAGACGGCGGCGTCATCAAAATCGGCGAGTTCGCCTCGCTCACCGGCAAGGAAGCGACCTTCGGCATCTCCTCCCACGAAGGCACCTTGATGGCTATCGAGGAAATCAACGCGGCGGGCGGCGTGCTCGGCAAGCAACTCAAACTGCTCACCGAGGACACGCAATCCAAGCCCGGCGAACCCGCCACGGTCGTCAACAAACTCGTCGCGCGTGACGGCGTGGTGGCGATGCTCGGTGAAGTCGCGTCCAGCCGTTCGCTCGAAGCCGCACCGATCTGCCAGCAGAATAAAATCCCGATGGTCTCGCCGTCTTCGACCAATCCGAAAGTCACCGAGACCGGCGATTACATTTTCCGCGTCTGCTTCATCGATCCGTTCCAAGGCACGGTCATGGCGAACTTCGCCACCAAGACGTTGAAGGCGAAGAAGGTCGCCGTGTTCACCGACGTGAAGAGTGATTACAGCAAAGGGCTGGCGAAGTTCTTCAAGGAACAGTTCGCCAAGAACGGCGGGCAGATCGTCGCGGAACTCGACTTCAACGGCGGTGACAAGGATTTCAAGGCCCAGCTCACCGCCATCAAAGGCGCGAATCCCGACGGCGTGTTCGTCCCCGGCTATTACACCGACGCCGCGCTCATCGCCATTCAGGCCAAGCAACTCGGCCTGAACGTCCCGCTCTTTGGCGGCGACGGCTGGGAATCTGAGAAGCTCGCCGAGATCGGCAAGGACGCCGTCGAAGGCCACTACTTCTCCACGCACTACTCTCCCGAGGTCGGATCACCGACGAGCAAGAAGTTCGTCGAGAACTACAAGAAACGCTGGAACGGCAAAGTGCCGGACGCGCTCGCCGCCTGCGGTTACGATTCGGCCCTCGTGCTCGTGGACGCCATGAAACGCGCCGGCAGCACCGAAGGCCCGAAGGTCCGCGACGCCCTGGCGACCACGAAAGACTTCGAAGCTGTGACCGGCCGCATCACGCTCAGCCCCCAACGCGACGCCATCAAGTCCGCCGTGATCTTGCAGGTCAAAGGCGGCAAGTTCGCTTATCTCGAAACGGTCTCGCCCTAACCTCGCGTCGCTTGGCCGAACTTCTTCAACAGCTCGTCAATGGACTCGCGCTCGGCGCGATCTACGCGCTCATCGCCCTGGGCTACACGATGGTCTATGGCGTCCTGCGCTTCATCAATTTCGCGCACGGCGACGTGTTCATGCTGGGTGCGTTCGCCGGATATTTTCTCGCGCCGTTGGTGAATCGGTTCCTCCCGGCGCAATCGTATTTGGGTGCGGCCATTGTGCTCGCGCTGTCGATGGTTATTTGCGCGGGCATCGGGATGCTCATTGAATTTCTCGCGTACCGACCGCTGCGGAACCGGCCCAAGCTCATTGTGCTCATCACGGCCATCGGCGTGTCGTTGTTCATCGAATACACCTGCCAGCACAAGGCCGTCTTCGGCGCGGCTCCGCGCAGCTTTCCTGATTTGATTCCCGCCACGAATTGGAAGGTCGGCGGCTTCGTGATCGGCTCGCATCAGGTGCTCGTCTTCGTCACCACGTTGGTGCTGCTCGTCGCGCTCACCTTCATCGTCCAGAAAACCAAGGTCGGCACGGCCATGCGCGCGGTGTCCTTCAATGAAAAAGCGGCGGCGCTCATGGGCATCAACGTGAACTTTATCATCTCGTTCACGTTCGGTCTCGGCTCGGCGCTGGCGGCGGCGGGTGGAATTCTCTTCGCCATGAATTACGCCAGCATCGACCCGCTCATGGGCGTGCAGACGGGGTTGAAGGCGTTCGTCGCGGCCGTTTTCGGCGGCATCGGCAATCTCCCCGGCGCGGCGCTGGGCGGCATCCTGCTCGGATTGATCGAGACGGTGGCCGGCGGTATCCCCGCCATCTCGCCGTATCGCGACGGCATCGCCTTCGCGATTCTGATTTTGATTCTGCTCTTCCGCCCGGCCGGACTGCTGGGCAAGTTGCAGCCGGAGAAAGTGTGAAGCAGCGCGGGCTTGTGACGGCGCGACACAAAAAGTATTTTGCGATTATGAAACATGAGTTCAGCGCTGAAGTGCATCGCGAAGGCGAATGGTTCGTCGCCTTTTGCCCGGAAGTTCCCGAGGCCAACGGGCAAGGCAGAACCAAGGACGAATGCCTGCACAGCCTCGCCTCAGCCATCGAACTGGTCTTCGAGGAACGCCGCGATTCGGCGCGGCAGCAGCGTCAGTCTGATGTCGAAGAGGCTGTGGTCGCCATCGGATGAAACGCCGCGAACTCATCCGGCATCTGGAGGCGCACGGCTGTGCCTTCAAGCGCGAGGGCGGCGAACACACCCTGTATCACAACCTGACGAACCGGCAGATGCAGGCCATTCCCCGCCACAGCGAAGTTCCGGACATTCTGGCCGAGAAAATTTGCCGCAAACTCTCGGTGCCTGATCCCAAGTAATCATGCCCACCGGAGCCAAACGCTACCTGCTCGCCGCCGTTCTCGCGATGGTGGTGGTCTCGTACTTCTCCGCGCACTTCAACCGCTACTACCTCGGCCTCGCGATCGACATCGGCATCAACATCATCCTCGCAGTCAGCCTCAACCTCATCAACGGCCACACGGGCCAGTTCAGTCTGGGCCACGCGGGGTTCATGGCCGTGGGCGCGTACACGGCGGCCTCGATGACGTGGGCGCTGAATGCCGCCAAGGTTTCACCCCTTCTCGGAGAAGTTTATTTTGCGCTCGCGCTCCTGATGGCGGGATTCGTCGCGGCGGCGACCGGACTCGCGGTGGGCATTCCCTCGCTGCGATTGCGCGGCGATTACCTCGCCATCGTCACGCTCGGCTTCGGCGAAATCATCCGCGTCGTCCTGCAAACGGCCGACACGCAGGCGAAACATTTCAGCGGCGGCCTTGCCCGCATGTTGGAAAACATGGGCGGCGCGAGCGGCATGAAAGGCATCGCCACGCTCACGAACTTCGGCTGGGCTTGGGCACTGGCGGCGGTGACGGTTTTCGTCGTGGCTGCGCTGGTGAACTCGACGTACGGACGCGGCTTCATCGCCGTGCATGATGACGAAATCGCGGCCGGCGCGATGGGTATCAACCCGGTGCGTTACAAAGTCACCGCCTTCGTCATCGGCGCGTTCTTCGCCGGCATCGCGGGCGGACTCTACGCGCACCACAAACAGTTCCTCTCCCCGAGCGGCTTCGACTTCATGAAGTCCATCGACATCGTGGTCATGGTGATTCTCGGCGGCATGGGACGCACGGCGGGCGTAGTCATCGCGGCCATTCTACTCACGCTGCTGCCGGAGTTCCTGCGCGGCTTCGCGGACTACCGGATGATCATTTACTCGCTGCTCATCATCGGCCTGATGATGGCGCGGCCGCAGGGGTTGTTCACGTTTGGCAGAGCCAAGGGAGGCAAGGCGTGAAGACTGGCGCGCTCCTCATTTCCTCAGCCCCAACGGGGCGTCATTCGATAGCCCAAGGCAAAGCCCTGGGTCGCAGATCACAAATTCAACACAGCCCTGAAAGGGCGGTACAGATTGGTTCCGCCCCTTCAGGGCTTGAGTCCTTCGCGCGACTGAACCCAGGGCTTTGCCCTGGGCTATCGAATGACGCGCTTTCAGCGCTGTCCCAGGTCCATTCATGAGCGCCCCGATTCTCCAACTCGACGCTGTCACCATCCGCTTCGGCGGACTGACGGCGGTGTCGGAATTGAGTCTGAGCATCGGCGATGACGAAATGGTCGGACTCATCGGCCCAAACGGCGCGGGGAAGACCACGGCGTTCAATCTCATCACCGGCGTTTATCAGCCGACGGGCGGGGCGATTCAGTTTGGCGCGCAGGCGACCGGCGGATTGAAGCCGCACCAACTCACCAAGCTCGGCATCGCGCGCACGTTTCAGAACATCAGGTTGTTCGCGAGTCTGAGCGTCTTCGACAACGTGCGGGCGGCGGTGCAACTGCATCGCTCGCACGGCATTCGTGATGCGCTGTGGCGCGGACGCGGCTTCCGCGACGGCGAAAGCGCCGTGGAGAAGCAGGTGCTGGAACTGCTCGACGTCTTCAAGCTCGGCCCCTTCCGCCACAACAATGCAAAGTCGTTGCCCTATGGTAATCAGCGCCGATTGGAAATCGTCCGCGCGCTCGCCACGCAGCCCAAGCTGCTCCTGCTTGACGAACCCGCTGCGGGCATGAACCCGACGGAGAAAGTCGAACTGATGAAGACGATCCAGTTCGTGAAGGACAAGTTCCGCATCGCCGTGCTGCTGGTCGAACACGACATGCAAGTGGTGATGGGCATTTGCCAACGCATCGTGGTGCTCGATTACGGCGTGAAGATTGCAGAAGGAACGCCGGACGAAATCCGGCGCGATTCGAAGGTGATCGAAGCCTATCTAGGTGAACCGAAAGCCGTGTGAAAGCCATGACAAACGAATTTCATTCAGGGTGGGGCGGCTTTTTTTTAAGCGCAGAGGCGCAGAGACGCAGAGACGCAGAGGAGGAAAACAAAACAGGACTTTTTCTTCACTCGGTCTTCTCTGCCTCTCTGCCGCTCTGCACCTCTGCGGTAAAATTCACCTACTCAAGAAAGGACGCTCGCCCAACTTCTCGCGCCGCCGTTTGTTTGCCCCGATGAATTCCAATTCCACATTCAGCTCCACGTCTGTGCTCGAGGTGAAGAATCTCACGGTGAACTACGGCGTCATCGGCGCGCTGCACGACATCTCGTTCTCCATCCAGCGCGGCGACATCGTTACGCTCATCGGCGGCAATGGCGCGGGGAAGACCACGACGTTGCGCGCGATTTCGGGATTGGTGAAAGCCGCGAGCGGCGAAGTCATTTACGACGGCGCGAACATCACGAACACCCCGGCTCACAAGCTCGTGGCCCTTGGTCTCGCGCATGTGCCTGAGGGCCGCATGATTTTCGCGAACCTGACCGTGATGGAAAATCTCCGCATGGGCGCCTACTTGCGCCGCGATGATTTCCAACCGGAACTTGATTACGTCTTCAACATCTTCCCGCGCCTGAAGGAGCGGGTGAGCCAGTTGTCCGGCACACTCTCCGGCGGCGAGCAGCAGATGCTGGCCATCGCCCGCGCGCTGATGAGCAAGCCGAAGTTCCTGATGCTCGATGAGCCGTCGCTCGGCATCGCGCCGCTCCTGGTGAAAACGATCTTCGAGAAGATCGTGGAGATTAACCGCGAGCAAGGCATCACGATCCTGCTGGTGGAACAGAACGCGAATCTCGCGCTGGAGATTTCCAAGTTCGGCTACGTGCTCGAAACGGGGCGCATTATTTTGCAGGACAGCGCTGCGGCCTTGCGCCAAGATCCGAAGGTGAAGAGCGCGTATCTGGGCGGGTGAACCGCGCGGACCGGCTCACAACTTATTCACCAGCGGGATTCCAGCCCCATCCCGCACGGTGAACAACTTTTCCAACCCTTGCTTCACGCCTGTGAACATTGGTTGAAACTCGCCTCTTAGTTTTCCATTCGGTGAACAACTCGGTGCATATGATTCAGTTCACGGAACGAAAAGTTCTGCTAGTCTCTTTCCCGTTCATTGAAAAAACGACGGGCGGTTGAAAATGAAAGTTGGCAGCCACCCGTTCAGGATAATCCCGGGCGACCGGGGAAAGATTGGACCAGGCTGGTTGGTCCGGTCCCTCTTGAAGCGAGGGCGCAAGCCGCGTGAGAAGGAGGCAGGATTCACCGGTTCCACGGACGGGCGTTCGCGCGCCTTCCGAAACGCGAAAATGGAACCAAGCGACAAGCCGCGATGAGAAGCCGCGGCCAGTCGAGTAAAGTAGTTTGCGGGCGGTTTCGGCCCGCAGGCGAATCGCAGTGGCCCAAAGGGCCGACGGTTGTTACTGCGCACCAGCACGGAACGAATGACTCTGGCGGTCTTCGGAAACGAAGGTCTGCTCAACGAAAGACGCCGAAAGGCGGGACAAAGGGAGCATGCGGTCCGGGAAGGACACGAGATCGAGGCAGGATTCGTGAAAACCTTCCACCATGTCGGCGATGTCGAAAAAGGCACCGCTGGCCTGTGAGCGAAAAACAACCTGAGAGTGAAGAGGCGAGACCCGTGGCCCGGGGCGAACGCACGGTCAAAAACCGTGGCTGACCCTAAGCTAAGCGGTCAAGACGCGAAGAAGATTACAGGCGTGTCTTGACCTGGTTCGCAGGCCGGTGGCGCAACCACCAGTCGAAGCGAGCTGAAAAGCCTCACTCAACAATTCCGTCGCAGCAATGCGCGGGACGGCCCTGCTACGAGGCCGACAACTCCGCTTGCCCTGGAGAATGGCGTCGGGAAGCCGGCAGCCCTCGCGAGAGGAGCGCCCAATGTCGGCATGGGAAAGAGAGCATGGCGCACTCCCAGCACCCACTTTCGGGCCCGTCGGTCGCAAGACTGGCGGGCCCGTTTGTTTTTCCGGCGCGCGGACATTCCTGTCCGCAGCGGGCCACTGCGTCGTGTGCCAAGATTTCTTCCACGCCCTCTTCCACGCCCTCTTCCATTGGTGGCTTGCTGCGGACAGGAATGTCCGCGCGCCGTCACCTTTCCCTCGCCCTCGCCGTCTCCGGCGTTTCCTCGTTCGCGCTTGAATCGAATTTGCGCGCGGGTTCGGAGTCATTAAAAAAGTCTCATGCACGAAACAACGGGCGAAGCAGTGTCGAAACGCGCAGGCCATTTTGGAAAATGGTTCGCGGTGGTGGCGGCTTGGGTGGCCGTTTTTTTGGCTGGCTGCACCGCCGCGCACCATCGCCGCGCGGCGGACAAGGAAGTTTACGGCATCGTGCAGCAAGCCGAGTGGCAGATTTTTGGAAAGACCAACACGTTCAACATAGACACCGCTTATTCCGCGCGGAAGCCCGGGGAGATTCTTCCCCCCGAACTGATTGAAGACCGTCTGCAGACCAACCGCCGCACGCTGACCATTGAAAACGCCCTCGCCCTCGCGGTGCATAACAGCCGCAATTACCAGACGGAGAAGGAGCGGCTTTTTCTCCGGGCGCTTACGCTCACCGAGCGGCGTCATGTCTTCAGCCCGCAGTTCACCCGCAAGAGCATCAGCGGGAAATTTGAACGGGCCAGCGACGGCCAGAAGCTGGGCAAGCTCGAAAGCAATTTTGAAATCACCAAGGTCTTTGCCACCGGCGGCGAAGTGAGCCTCGCGCTGGTCAATGATCTCATGCGCTACTACACGGGCGACCCGCGCCGTGAAGCGGTGTCCTTGCTCAGTCTGAAACTCACCCAGCCATTGCTGCGCGGCTTCGGGCGGAACAGCGCCGTGGTGGAAAATCTGACCCAGGCCGAGCGCAACGTCATCTATGCCGTGCGGGACTACTCCTTTTTCCAGAACGAGTTCGCGCTGGAAATCGTGACCGACTACTTCGCGCTGCTCGAGCAGAAGGACGTGATCCGCAACCGCTACACGAACTACCTCGGGCGCGGGCGCTCGACGCAGCGTCTCGAAGCGCGCAAAGACCGCGAGAAATCCTCGGACGTGGACCAGGCGCGGCAGGCGGAACTCACCGCGCGGAACAACTACGTGAACGCCGTGGCCGGCTACCGCAACTCCCTCGACCAGTTCAAAATCAAACTCGGCCTGCCGCTCGGTGAAAAAATCTATCTCGACGATCAGGCGTTGACCGAAGTGAAGAACCACGGCCTGGTCTTTGCGCCGTCGGACCCGGAGCAAGCCTACCGGGTGGCCGTGGAGCGCCAGTTGCAGATTCTCAACGCTATTGATGTCTTCGAAGACCGGAAGCGGCAGATCCGCGTCGCAGTGGATGCTTTGAAGCCCGGACTGAACCTGACCGGCAGCGTGGATCTCGGTTCCACCAAGCCGACCGATTTCACGCGATTCAATGCCCAGAAAGTCCGGGCCGATGTCGGTCTGAATCTTGATTTGCCGCTCAACCAATTATCACAGCGCAACAACTACCGCGAGACGCTCATCAGTTTCGAAGCCGAGATTCGCAGCCTGACCCTCACCCTCGACAACTTGAAGGACGACATTGAGCGCGGGTTGCGGACGCTGGAGCAGCGGCGGCAGAACTATGAAATCCAAAAGAGCGCGCTCGAACTGGCCAACCGGCGGGTCGAAGGCGGCCTCCTGCGGATGCAGGCGGGCGTGGCCGAAGTGCGCGATCTAGTCGAGGCGCAGGATGCCCAGATTGCCGCTCAAAACGCCGTGACCTCCGCCATCGTCGCCCATCAAAACGCGCGGCTCCAACTGATGCTGGCCATCGGCGCGCTCCAGACCGACGGCGAAAAATTCTGGCTCAAGGATCATCTCGCCGGATTTCTTCCGGCCAGCACGGTGGCCGAAAAAGCCGTGGCCCCGGCTCAGGCCGTCATTCCGCCCGACGAATTTTTCAACAACTGACATGAAGCAAAGCAGTCTGCCCTCGAACGTCCTCCGACTGGTGAAACAGCGGCCCCTCGCCTTCGCCATCATCGGCGCGGTGCTGCTGGCGGGAGTGGTTTTTCTCTTCACGCGCGGGCGCACCGCGCCCGTGGCCTATAGTTCCTATCAGGTGAAGCGCGCGGATTTTCTCATCTCGATTGTCGAGGGCGGCACGCTCGAAGCCGTGGATGAAGTGAGCGTGCGCAACGAAGTCGAGGGCACCGCGCGCATCATTCGCATCGTGCCCGAGGGCAGCTACGTGAAGGCGGGCGACCTGCTCGTCGAGTTGGATTCCTCGGCCTCGCAGGATGCCGTGAACGTCCAGCAAATCGCCGTCGAGAAGGCGCGCTTCTCCCTCATCCAGGCCGAGCAGCAATTGGACATTCAAAAGATCACCGCCGACACGGACTTGAAGGCGGCGGAGTTGAAAGTGGAATTTGCCGAAACGGATTTCAAAAAATATCTCGAAGGCGAGGCGCGCCAGTTGGAGCGCAACGCGCAGATTGAAATCACCAACGTCGTCGAGTCACTCGCCATCGCACGCGACCGACTCGAATGGACGCGCAAGCTCTACACCAATGGCTTCGAGACCAAGAGCACACTGGACAAGGACACGCTCACCGTCTCGCAGAGCGAACTGAAACTCGAACAGGCCTCCAACACGCTCTGGATGCTGCGCGAGTTCGACGCAAAAAAGAAACACCGTGAACTCGAGGCCGCCGTCAACGAAGCCAAACAGGGCCGCGAGAAGGTGAAGCTCCAGGGCGACCGCACCAAGGCCCAGTACCAGGCCGATGTTGCCACGCAGAAGAGCACGCTCGAACTGAACCAGAGCAAACTGGAGCGCGACATGAAGCAGCTCACCGCCACGAAAATTTACGCACCCCAGGACGGCCTCGTCGTTTATTCCGGCGGGGGCGGCGGGGGCGGCGGACGGTTCAGCAACGAGTCCATGATCGAGGAAGGCGCCGTGGTGCGGAACCGCCAGGAATTGATCAAGCTCCCGGACGTTTCGCAAATGAAGCTGCTCGTCCGCATCCACGAGTCGCACATCAACCAGGTTCATGTCGGCCAGATCGCCTTCGTGGTGCTCGATTCCATGCCCGACCAGCGTTTGCGCGGCGTCGTGAACAAGGTCGGAATTTTGCCGGACAGCAGTTCGCGCTGGAGCAATCCGAACCTGAAAGTGTACGCCACGGAAATCCTCGTCACCGACGCCTTGCCCGACATCAAACCTGGCGTCTCGGCGCGCGCCGAGGTCGTCATCACGAATCTGGAGAACGTGCTGACCGTGCCGATTCAGGCCGTGTCCACGCGCAAGGGGCAGCAGGTCATCTTCCTCGCCAGCGCGCCCAATCAGCCGGTGAAAGTGGACGTGGGGATGTACAACACCAAGTTCATCGAAATTATTTCCGGCCTGAAAGAAGGGGACAACGTGCTGCTCGCGCCGCCGTTCAACACAGATGAAAAAGACCTCGGCGGCTCGGTGCTGGCCGATGGCGAGGAGGTGCCGACCGCAGCCTCCAACCAAGTCGCGCGACCGGCGCGCATGAAGGATGAGGCGCCCGGTGGATTTTCCGGTCGCGGCGGCGAGAGCGGCAACGGCAACGGCCAGCGCGGCAATCGCAATCGTGAAGGTGGAGTCACGAGCGGCAGTCCTGGTGCGCCCGGCGAAGGCGCAGCACGGCGCAGTGGCGGCGGCGGTGGCGGCAGTCGCACCAACTTTCAGGAGATGATCAAGCTGTTCGACAAAAACGGCGACGGTCAGCTCGACGACGCGGAACGCGCCGCGATGCGCGAGCGTTTCCCCGGCGGCGGCAGTGGTCGCCCGCGTGGCGGACAACCCGGCCAGCCCGCCGAACCCTCCGCACGATGATGGACGCGGCCGGTCATCAATCCATGCGAACAGCGGGCAAAGTGCTGCCGGTTTTTAACCGGCAGGGGCCACGAACTTTTCGAGCGGCAGAACTATTTGGCACGTCGGAGCTTGGTGGCCCCTGCCGGTTGGAAACCGGCAGCACGCTTTGGTCGCGTGGCGACACCAACGTAGTGGGACAGGCGCCCTCGCCTGTCATAGTCGCGCAGGCGCCACCGCCTGCAGCAGGCACAGCAGGCGGTGGCGCCTGCTGGACTAACGA
>JAYVQC010000166.1:0-22027 GCA_043757045.1 Akkermansia sp.
GACGCAGAGGGAAAAATTCTCTCTCTGCGTCTCTGCGTCTCTGCGTCTCTGCGGTGAAAAAAAGCTTCATCGTACGCGTGTGCGCTAGTCGTGACCAAATGCCGGCTTCGAATCGCTGTTCAATGGCGAGCGGCCCGTCGCTTCAAACAACCCTCGCGCCTTTTCGCGGATGATCGCTTCGCACCGCACGATCTCCTCCTTGCGCTGGCGCAGGTAATCCGCAGCGATCGATTGGAGGTCATCAATGTTGTAGAGATAAACGCCCTCCATGAAATTCACCTCCGGCTCGATGTCGCGCGGCACGGCGATGTCAATGAGCAGCAGCGCGCGGTTCCTCCGCAGCTTCATCAGCGGCTCCAGCTTCGCACGATCAATGACGTAATGCGGCGCGCTGGTGCTGCTGATCACGATGTCAATGTTCGCGAACTCTTTCGCCCATTCCTCGAAATGGACGGCGCGTCCTCCGAGTTCGGTGGCGAGCGCCACGGCGCGGTCGTGCGAACGGTTCGACACGATGACGCTGTGCGCGCCGCGTGAGAGCAGGGCGCGGGCGGCCTTCTCGCTGGTCTCACCCGCACCGATGACCATCACCTGGCGGTGGTTCAATGAATCGAAAATTTTCCCCGCCAGTTCCACCGCCACGGACGCGACGGAGATGCTGCCGCGCTGGATGCTCGTCTCGGTGCGGATTTGTTTGGCGGCGTTGAAGGCGCGCTGGAACGTCTTGTTCAGCCGCGCGCCCGTGTGGCGGTGTTGCAGCGCGAGGTCGTAGGCCTTCTTAAGCTGGCCGAGAATTTCCGTCTCGCCGAGCACCATCGAATCGAGACCGGAGGCGACTTTGAACAGGTGTTCCACCGCGTCCTGGCCGGATATTTTGTAGAGTTCGTCGCCCAGCGGGTCGCGGTAATCGTGGGTGCGGACGAGGAATTCCTGAAGGTCGGCAAACGCGCGGCGCGGTTCGAGCGCGGTGGCGGCGTAGATTTCCACGCGGTTGCACGTCGAGAGAATCACCGCCTCCTCAGCGAGACCGGACTCGCGCAGGGATTGGAGCGCGGACGGAATCTTCGCCTCCGCGAAGGCAAACTTCTCCCGCACCGTGACCGGCGACGAATGATGGCTGAGGCCGATGACGACGACTTCCATGTCAGGGGCGGTGAATGGGCGACATGAGGCTCGAACCCCAGAACGTGAGCAGCAGGAAGGCGAAGACCGCGATGGAACCCCACGCGAAGCGGCGTCCGCCCTGCCAGAATTTCCAGCGCATGATGAGCAGCGCGAGGTAGAGCGCCCAGACGAAGAGCGCCCAGACGATTTTGAAATCCGCGGTCAGCACCACGCCCTGTTGCCGCAGGAACAGCACGCTGATGACGAGCGCGACGGTGAGCAGCGCGAAGCCGGTGATGAGCAGTACGCGGATGACGAGTTCAAGCCGCTGGATGGGCGGCATGAAAGCGGTGAGCGCGCGCAATTTGTGCTGCTTCAAGTTGCGTTCCTGCGTGAGATACATCAGCCCCGCGACCGCACCCATGCCGAACGCGCCATAGGATAGAACGAACGAAACGACGTGCAGCGTGCGCCAGCCGCCGCCGAATTCAGGATGTCCCGGAGAGCCGACATCCGCCGGCAGAAACAGCGCGAACACGCCGATGCCGAAGAGCAAAGGCGCGGCAAACGCGCCGAGGAAGCGCAGCCGCGACCACAAGCCAAACACGAGGTAAGTTGCGGTCATCGTCCAGGCAACGAACTTGGTGGCCTCGTACAGATTGTGGATGGGGCACCGTTCAAGACTGTAGCCGCGCATGATCATGGAGGCGGTGTGGAATCCAAACGCGGTGAGCAGGAGAAAGTAGTTCAGGCTGTTGTGTTGCCGCAGGTCACGACGCAGGAGGAAAATGGAATACGCGGCGCTGACGCCGTAAAGCAATACGGCGACGGCAAAGCAGTGGCGATCAGTGAAACCGGACACGGGGCGCAAGCTACGGGAGAGGAGCGGCGGAGTCCAAGCTTGAGGTTTTGCAGGAGCGCGGACCGCCGAGTCCGCGCGATCCAACCCAGGGCAAACGCATCTATAGGCTTTGCTTTAGCCGGGCGTTAATTCGTCTGCCCCAATTCGTCTGCCGCTCCGCTGCCGGAATGAAAAACTGGCAGACGAATTGGGGCAGGCGAATGGGAAAACATCATCGATGATTCCCAGGTCCTCGCACACCAGGAAAAGCTTTGCTGCGTTGGCCCTGCGATCCCATCAAGGCAACGGAGCGCGCTTTCAGCAGGACGGTGAAGACGCGGACTCGGCGGTCCGCGCTCCTCACTTCTTGGTCCCGCTCTTGTTCGCCTTGTCCGCTGCGGCGGCCTGTCCAGTGACAATGGCGGTGGACGTAGAGGTGCCGACAAACCGCCACTGCGACTGGCCGTAGTTGACGTTTGCGCCTGCTGGCGCAATGACGTCAACCTCCGGTGAATGATTTGCCCAGTCAGCAATGGTGCCATCTGGATTGCCGGCCGTGACGCTGGTCACAAACGCATAGGCGGCAGGATAAGTCGGGGCGGTGGTGGGTGTGTTGCCTGCGGCGGCGAAGAACTTCACGCCCTGATCAGAAGAACTCTTCATGGTGTTGTAGAGGAACGAACTGTCGCCATCTCCGCCGAGACTCAAGTTCACAAATGTCGCGCCGCCATTCACCGCAAGGTAAATGCCCTTGGCGATGTCGTAGGTCGTGGTGCTCTCGCCGCATTCGCCGAAGACGTTCACCGGCAGCAGGCGCACCGTGGTGGACTTGTCACCGCTCGTCATGGAGAGCGAGCGCAAAATGATCTGCGACATGGCGGTGCCGTGTGAGGGTGCGTCATCGCAGGGCGTGCCGCTGGTTTCATAACCGGGCAAGATGAAGTCCGCAAAACCGCCGCCCTTCGCGTCCACGGCGGAATCCACGACGCCAATCACGGTGTAGGCTCCATCCGGCGACGCCTTGGGAATCAAGTTCAGCGGCTTGCCGGACGAGCCGAGCGATTGCGCGGACTCGGGTTGCGAGACGTAGTAGTTGTTGTCCACGCTCTCCACCGCCGGATTCTTTTCCAAGGACGAGCGCGCCGTGTCCGCAGCCGCCTCGTCCTCGAAGCGCAGACGGTAGGTGTTCTGGCCCTCCGAACGACCCACGATTTTTGCGCCGAGCTTCTTCGCGAGGTCTTCAATCTTCTCGCCGGGCTTGAGCGTGACCACGAGTTCGTTGCCGATGCGGTTGGTGGAACCTTTGCTGACAATGGGTTCAATGGCCCGGGTAGCCTCGGCGCGGGTGTTGCGGAAGACGAAGAATTTTGAGGAGCCGTTCGTTTCCGGGACGAGCGCGTAATTGTATTCGCCGAGCAAACGCTTCAGCGCCTCGCCTTGTTTCTTGTCGGTGAACTTGGTGGTGACGCGCGTTTTGATTTCCGGGTCGAGATAAATTTCCCAGCCCGTGGCCGCCGCGACACGCCCGAGCATCTGCGGCACCGTCCACGTTTCCACAGAAGCGTCCACGCGGTCGCGCGCTTTGTCCCACCGCAGCGCATCAGCAGCAGAGCAGGGGAGGAGTGCCGCGAAAAGACCCGCGACGGCAACAGCGATTTGGCGGAACCGGGCAATCATGCGCGCTGAATATATCGGAGTTTAACGCCGGCGCGATGAAAAGGTTGCGTTCGGATGGAGCGCGGGCTTTCCAGCCCGCAGCAAGCCTCGACGATCGGAAACATTAGTTTGAGAGCAAGTCTTCGTGGCAACGGACTTTGCTGCGGGCTGGAAAACCCGCGCTCCGACGAAACTCTTTGCGCCCATCGTAGCACCCCGCCACAGTCTCGCCCGAAGCTGCGCGATGTGGGTCTATTTGCTGAAGCGGTTGTTGCACATGATCCCGATTTTGGTCGGGGTGTCCTTCCTTACCTACGCTCTGACCGCGCTCATTCCCGGCGATTACTTCACCAAGCTCTCGCAAAATCCACAGGTCACGCCCGACATGCTCGAACGCATGCGCACGCGCTACCATCTCGACCGCCCGTGGTACGTCCGCTACGGCTACTGGGTGAAGAACGTGGTCCTGCACGGCGACTTTGGTGAGTCCATCGCCTACAAACGTCCAGCGGGTGAACTCATCAAAGCGCGGTTGTGGAACACCTTCTTGCTCTCGATGGCCGCGACCATTCTCGCGTGGTCTGTGGCCGTGCCGCTCGGCATCTGGGCGGCGGTGCACAAGGATTCATGGATTGACCGGCTTTGTGCGCTTATCGCTTTCGTCGGACTGTCCGTTCCTGAAGTTCTCCTAGCGTTGCTGGCCCTGATGTTCGCCTACGCCACCGGATGGTTTCCCATTGGCGGTGCGTCCAGTCCGCTGCACGACATCATGGGGCCGTGGGAGAAGCTCAAGGACTCGCTGCACCATCTGGTGCTGCCCACGGTCGTGCTCGCGGCGGCGGAGATGGCCGGCATCATGCGCCAGATGCGGTCGAACTTGCTGGATGTCTTGCGCGCGGACTTCGTGACCACCGCCCGCGCGAAGGGCATGGCCGAGGGCTGGGTCATTTACAAACACGCGCTGCGCAACGCCATCAATCCGCTGCTCACCATCTTCGGCTATTCCCTCGCGGCGCTCCTCAGTGGCGCGTTCATCGTCGAGAACATCATGGCCTGGCCGGGACTGGGACGGCTGACGATGGAGGCGTTTTTCTCGCAAGATTATCAGCTCGTCGTCGCCACCGTGGTGATGGCGACCGTGCTGCTCGTGGTGGGAAATTTCATCGCGGATCTGCTCCTCGCCTGGAGCGATCCGCGCATCCGGTTGAAGTGACGGCGATGAATGTGATGTTCGCACCAATGGAGTTACTGAGGCTCTCCCTTACCCCGGCCCTCTCCCGCTGGGAGAGGGAGAACGGCATTCAGCCTCACCACAACCGAATGCGCTCGATTCGACCAACGCTGGCTGACTGTCTCCCTCTCCCAGCGGGAGAGGGCCGGGGTGAGGGAGAAGTTCCAACAACTCCATGACCGCCCCCCTCCCCACCGCCATCCCGCTTTCACCTGGCCAACTCGTCTGGCGGCGATTGAAACAAAAGCGCATCGCCATGTTGGGCGCCTGGGTGCTCATCGTCCTCTATGCCGCTTCGCTGTTCGCCGGTTTTGTCGCGCCCTATAGTTACGAGCGGCAGGATCGTGAACGCTTTTTTCATCCACCGACGAGTTGGAAGATTCACAGTAGCTGGATCGCCGTGCCGCACACGGAATCACTCGGCGGCAAGGCGAAGTATCAGACTTTCGCAGATGACACCGCGCCGCTGAAGTTCTTCGTGCGCGGTGAGAAATACACCTTGCTCGGCTTCATCCCCGCGACCATTCACCTCATCGGCACGGGCAGTGAAAAACACCCGGTCTATTTGTTCGGCACGGACCAATACGGTCGCGACATCTTTTCGCGTGTGCTTTACGGCTCGCAAGTTTCGCTCTCCATCGGGCTGATCGGCATCGTCCTGTCGTTCAGCATCGGCATGTTCGTCGGCGGCTTATCCGGCTACCTCGGCGGGCGCGTGGATGGCGTGGCGATGCGCGTGACGGAACTGATCATGTCGGTGCCCGCGCTCTATCTCATCATGGCCTTGCGCGCGGTATTTCCGGCGAGCTTGAGCGCGACGCAGGCGTATTTGCTCATCGTGGTCATCCTGAGTTTTGTCGGCTGGGCGAGCAAGGCGCGGGTCATTCGCGGCATGGCGCTCTCGGTGCGCGAGCGGCAGTTTGTCCTCGCCGCGCGTTCGCTCGGCCAGACCACGCCGAAGATTATTTTGAAACACATTCTCCCCAGCACGTTTTCGTACGCCATCGTCGCGGCCACGTTGAGCGTGCCGTACTACATCCTCGGCGAAGTCGTACTCAGTTTTCTGAACGTGGGCGTGCAGGAGCCAGACGCGAGCTGGGGCAACATGTTGAGCGCGGCGCAGAACACCGAGTATTTGCAGAACCATCCGTGGCTGCTCGCACCGGGCGCGGCCATCTTCATCACGGTTCTGGCTTTCAACTTTCTTGGCGACGGTTTAAGAGACGCGCTCGATACCAAGTGAATGACGAATTCCAAATGACGAATGACGAATGGCTGGCCGAGCGGCTGCCGAGTCGTCCGGTTCGTCATTCGTCATTCGTCATTCGTCATTCCTAAATGGCCCTCCTCGAAATCAAAAACCTCCAACTGGAGTTCGGCTCGAAGGACCAGCCGTTGCGCGCCGTGGACGGCGTGTCCTTTTCCATTGATGCGGGCGAGACCGTCTGCCTCGTGGGCGAGAGCGGTTGCGGCAAGAGCGTGACGGCCTTGTCCATCGCGCGGCTGGTACCGACACCGCCGGCGCGTTACGTGGGGGGGGAGATTCTCCTGAATGGCCGCGACGTGCTGAAGATGAATCCGTCCGAGTTGCGGAAGATTCGCGGCGGCGTGGTGAGTTACATTTTTCAAGACCCCAGTGCGTCGTTAAATCCTGTCTTTCGCGTGGGCAGCCAAATCAAGGAATCGCTCAAGCTCCATCGTCCGGAGAAAGCCAACAACGCTGAAGTCATCCGCCTGTTGAAACTCGTCGGCATTCCCGCGCCGGAATCGCGGCTCAAGGATTATCCGCACCAGCTTTCCGGCGGCATGCAGCAGCGCATCATGATCGCGATGGCCCTCGCCTCCGAGCCCAAGCTGCTCATCGCCGACGAGCCGACGACCGCGCTCGACGTGACGATTCAGGCGCAGATTCTCGAACTGCTTCTCGAGCTCAAGCAGCGCCTCGGCATGGCCATGCTGCTCATCACGCACAATCTCGGCATCGTCAGCGACATCGCCGACCGCCTGGCCGTGATGTACGCCGGGCAAATTGTGGAGACCGCGTCTGCGGCGGATTTGCTGCGCCGCCCGCTGCATCCCTACACGCGCGCGCTGATGCACTCCGTGCCCAAACTCGGCAGCGACAAGCAGCGCCTGCAAACCATCGGCGGCACCGTGCCGAGTCCGGGAAACTGGCCGAAAGGCTGCCGCTTCTATCCGCGCTGTCCGAATGCCGCGCAGCATCCCGAGTGCGGTGAGAAAATGCCGGAACTGATCGAAGTGGAACCGAAGCGCTGGGTGCGCTGCCTGTATGCCAAGGAACTGGCGTCTCATTGACGCCCGCGCCCACGCGAGTTTAGTTTCACGCCATGACCGTCCAGGAAATCAAAGCCGCCATCCCGTCGCTCACGATGGAAGAACGCGCCGAGATCGCCGCGTGCCTGAACATGTGGGAGGACGACGAGTGGGACTTGCAGATGAAGCGTGACGTGGCCGCCGGCAAACTCGACAAGCTGCTGAACAAAGTGGACGAGGACATCGCGTCCGGAAATCTTCGTGAGCTTCCGTGATTTCCAAAACCAACCCGGACTTTTGGAAATGCTTTCATGAACTGCCCGCCGAGGTCCAGGAGCAGGCCCGGCGAAAATACCGCTTGTGGCGTGACGATCCTCATCAAGCAACGCTGCGTTTTAAACCGCTGTTTGACGACGTGTGGTCAGTCCGTATCAATCAAAGCTATCGCTCGGTCGGGCGGAAAAAGGGAAGCCTGGTCGTCTGGTTCTGGATTGGCACGCATGGGGATTACGACCAACTCCTCAAACGCCTCGCCGGTTAATTTGTGAACCTCCTCGAAGTCAAAAACCTCAAAGTCCATTTCCCCGTGAAGCACGGGCTGTTCAGCCGCGTGCGTGCGTACGTCAAGGCCGTGGATGACGTGAGCCTGTCCATCGCTCCGGGCGAGACGCTCGGACTCGTCGGCGAAAGCGGCTGCGGCAAGACCACGCTCGGGCGCGCCATCATCCGCCTCCTCGAACCGACCTCAGGCAGCGTGATGCTCGACGGCGAGGACATCACGAAACTCAGCGGCGAAGCCCTGCGCACGCGCCGCCGCAAGTTCCAGATGATTTTCCAGGACCCCTACGGCTCGCTCAACCCGCGCATGACCGTCAGCCAGATCATCGGCGAGGCAATTGACATCCATGATCTCGCGGACACTCTGGCTGCGCAACGCGCGCGCATCACGGACTTGCTCCGCGACGTCGGTCTCGATCCGTCGCACGCGGAGCGTTACCCGCATGAATTCAGCGGTGGCCAGCGCCAGCGTATTGGCATCGCTCGCGCGCTCGCCGTCGAGCCGAAGTTGATCGTGTGCGACGAACCGGTGAGCGCGCTCGACGTTTCCGTGCAGGCGCAAATCGTGAACCTGCTCATGGACCTCCAGCAGCAGCGCGGGCTGACCTATCTTTTCATCGCGCACGATCTCGCGGTCGTGGAACACATCAGCCATCGCGTCATGGTCATGTATCTGGGGCGCGCGGTGGAAATCGCCGAGGCCAAGAAACTGGTGCGCGAACCGAAGCACCCTTACACGCAGGCGCTGCTCTCTGCTGTGCCCGTCGTTGATCCCGATTCAAAGCGGAAGCGCATCATGCTGCCCGGTGACGTGCCGTCGCCCATCGCGCCCCCGCCCGGCTGCACCTTTCATCCGCGTTGTCCGGTGAAAGAGGCGCGCTGCGAACAGGACATTCCCCAGCTAAGGGAGATTGAGCCTGGCCACTGGGTGTCCTGTCATCTCGCGAAGTAGTTCGCATCTGGAGGTGATTTTCCCCCTTACCTGCTTTCCCCGTTGCCGTCTTTTCAGGGGTCGCTAATTTCGCCGCGCGTGTTGAAACCAGCCGGACAGTCGCGATTTCGTTACGAGCGGGCGCTGCTTGCGCGTGGCGGTGCGCTCATCGCGGGCGTGGACGAGGCGGGGCGCGGGCCGCTGGCGGGACCGGTGGTGGCGGCGGTGGTGATTTTTCCGGCGGAGTGGATTGAGCGCGGGCTGCCGCGCGCGCTGCGAGGGCTGAACGATTCCAAGCAACTCACGGCGGCGGAGCGGGAGAATTTCTTTTCCGTCCTTACGTCGCGGCCCGAGGTGCGTCACGCCATCGCGTGGAGCGACCACGCGGTCATTGATGAGTTCAACATTCTTCAGGCGACTTTTCGCGCGATGAACGAGGCGCTCGCGCAGTTAAACCCTGCTCCGTGGCATGTGTTGATTGATGGGCATCTACGGTGCAGCGCCCACGGCGAGCAGACGCCCATCGTCGAGGGCGACGCGAAAAGTTATTCCATCGCCGCCGCCAGCGTGCTGGCCAAGGTCACGCGCGACCGCATGATGCTGGAGTATGACCGGCAGTGGCCCGAGTACGGTTTCGCCGGGCACAAGGGCTACGGGACGAAAGTGCATCTCGCCGCGCTAGCCCGGCACGGCCCTTGTCCGGTGCATCGGATGACGTTTGCGCCGATTAGGAAAGAGGCGGCGGTCACGGAACTATTACTGCCACTCGCGGACGTTTTGTAGCGGGCCGCGAGTTCCCACCGCCGGGTTACTTCGCCTTCTTCTTCGCGCTCGGCTTGCGCGGTTTGGCGGGAGCTTTGGTCGTGGGCTTGGCTTCAGGTATTTTGAGCTGCGGTGCATCACTCCACAGCGCTTCGAGGTCGTACTTCTCGCGCAGGTCAGCTTTCATCACGTGCACGATCACATCGAAGTAATCCATGACGATCCACGCCGTTTGCAGCGCGCCGTCAATGGCGCGCGGGCGAAGGTCGTGCTCGTCGCGCAAACCGTTGATGATGGCGTCGGAGATGGCGCGCAGGTGCGGCTCGCTGGTGCCGGAGCAGATGACAAAGTAATCGGCGACGGAAGAGAGTTTGCGTACGTCGAGCGCGATGACGTCTTCGGCTTTCTTGTCATCCGCGTATTTCTGGCAGAGCAGCGCGAGCTTTTTTGAATCCATTGGCGGGAAGGCTGGCAGAGGGCGGAACGGGAGTCGAGTAGCGATGCGGTGGAACTCAGAGGATGAATTCGGGAAAAACGCCGTCCTCGTCGCGCTTCCGGCGGGGCGGACGCGCACCCTGCCGCATCAATTCCTCGCCACGCCAATACATGGCGACCGGATTAAGATGCGGCGGCACGGAATGGAAATCAGGGTCAATGGGAAAGTCGAGTTCCGGCGGAAGCGGCGTGAAAATAAACGAAGCGCCCTCAGTGTGTCCGGCAGGCGTTGACGATTTTTTGATAAAGGGCTTCAGTTCCATAGCGTTGGAATATCTCTTTCACCTCGCTCGACGCAACATCGAGTTTGTTGACCAGGATCAATCCTTCCACGTCTTGAAAGTCCTTCAAAAAACGCGCGGTGTGCCCGTTCTTGAGCGCGTGGACTTTCAAGGCCATCAAGTGCAGCAACTTGGGCACTCGGCAGATGGCATCGCCAATTTCGACGCTCACCGCCGCAGCGGACATCTTTTCCCAAGTCGTGTCGTTCACAAACATCAAGTCCACCGGCCAGACGAATTCTTTTGGCGCTTCGAGTTGGAGGAAGCCGGGGTTCTCGAAGAAGATGCGATAGTTGAGGCTGGAAAAAAGAGCGATCCAACTTTCGCGATCCGTCCGGCGAATCAACAGGTCGAGATCTGACGTGTCGCGCGAGTAGCCGTACTGGTTGATCGCGTGGGCACCGATGATGAGGAAGCCAAGCCCTCTCGTCCTGGTTTCACGTTCAAGAGTTTGGAAAAGCGTCATGGCGAAACGCCCGCAGTCTCACAACGGCCGATGATGTATGAATGCGTGCGCCGCCGCGATGAAGCCCTTGAACAGCGGGTGCGGCTGGTGCGGCTTGCTCTGAAACTCCGGGTGAAACTGCGACGCGATGTAGAACGGGTGCGCGGGAATTTCGATCATCTCGACGAGCTTCCCGTCCGGCGTGGTACCGCTGAGGATGAAGCCGGCCCGCTCGAACTGTTCGCGATACTTGTTGTTGAACTCGAAGCGGTGGCGGTGGCGCTCGTGGATGACGAACGCGCCGTAGAGTTTCGCCGCGAGCGAGTCCGGCTTGAGCTGCGAGGGCGTGAGGCCGAGGCGCATGGTGCCGCCTTTTTTGGTCACGTTTTTTTGTTCCTCCTGCAAGGCGATGACCGGGTGCGGTGACTTGGGATCGAACTCCGTCGAGTGCGCCTTCTCCAGACCGAGCACGTTGCGCGCGAATTCGATGGTCGCGATCTGCATTCCGAGGCAGAGGCCGAGGTAAGGCACCTTGTGTTCGCGCGCGTATTTCGCGGCGAGAATTTTTCCCTCAATGCCGCGCTCGCCGAAACCGCCGGGGACGAGAATACCGCCGAGTCCCTTGAGCACGTTGTCCGGCCCCTGGCGCTCGATGTCCTCGGCGTCGAGCTTCACGAGTTCCACGCCGCAGTCGTTGGCGATGCCCCCGTGCATCACGGCCTCGTAAACGGATTTGTAGGCGTCTTGCAGCTCGATGTATTTGCCGACCACGCCGATGCGGACGCGGTGCGCGGGCGCGATGAGTTTGCGGATGATTTCCTGCCAGTGCGTCATGTTCGCGACCGGCGTGTCGAGGTGCAGCAGGCGGCAGGCGAGGTCGTCCATGCGCTCGCGCTGGAGCATGAGCGGCAGTTCGTAAATGGAATGGTCCACGTCCTTGACCTCGATCACGGCCTCGTAAGGCACGTTGCAGAACATGGAAATCTTCTGGCGAATTTCTTTGTCCAGCGAGTGCTCGGTGCGGCAGGCGAGAATCTGCGGCGTGATGCCGATCTCGCGAAGCTTCGCCACGGATTGCTGGGTGGGCTTGGTCTTCAATTCCCCTGCGGCTTTGATGAACGGAATGTAGGTGACGTGAATAAAAATCGCGTTCTGCGGCCCGACATCGAGCGCGAACTCGCGGATGGCTTCGAGGAAGGGAAGCCCTTCGATGTCGCCGGTGGTGCCGCCGATCTCGGTGATCATCACGTCGGCCTTGGAGCGTTCGGCGAGTTGATAGATGCGCGATTGGATTTCATCGGTGACGTGCGGAATGACCTGCACGGTCTTGCCGAGATATTTTCCCTCACGCTCGTTGTTCAGCACCGTCTGATAAACCTGCCCGCTGGTCAGGTTGTTCAACCGCGTGAGGCTGACGTTGGTGAAGCGTTCGTAGTGGCCGAGGTCGAGGTCGGTCTCCGCGCCGTCGTTAAGAACGTACACTTCGCCGTGCTGGTAGGGCGACATGGTGCCGGGGTCCACGTTCAGGTAGGGGTCGAACTTTTGCAGCGTTACTTTAAGGCCGCGATTTTCGAGCAAGGTGCCGAGCGCGGCGGCCGTCAGGCCCTTGCCGAGCGAACTCACCACGCCGCCGGTTACGAAGATGTACTTCATTTCAGTTCTGAAAAAAGTGAATCAGTAATCAGTAATCAGTAATCAGCAGGTCAGTCGTCGTGAATCAGCACTGACTCACTGATTACTGCCCCACTTGCCGCCGCGCAACAGCGCCTCCACCCGCGCCACATCCCCCGGCACGTCCACGCCCACGCTGTCGTAATTCACCGTCACGACCGCGATCTCGATGCCGTTTTCGAGCGCGCGTAACTGCTCCAGCTTCTCCGCGTTCTCCAGTGGTGACACCGGGAACTGCACCAACCGCAGCAGCGTCTCGCGCCGGTATCCGTAGATGCCGAGGTGCTTCAAAAAAGGAAACGCCGCCAACTGTTCGCAGCTCGAACGACTGGCGGCCTCTCGGACATACGGAATCGTGCGCCGGGAAAAATATACGGCGCGGCCCAAAGTGCTGACAACGACTTTCACGACGTTCGCCGATTCGTAATCCTCCACGCTGCGGACGGGTGTGGCGGCAGTGGACATTTCACTGTTCTGCAACGCGCCGGCCACCGCATCAATCACCGCCGGATCAATCAATGGTTCGTCGCCCTGGATGTTCACCACCGCATCGCAGTCCAGCCGGGCCGCCACTTCCGCGATGCGATCCGATCCGCTCGGATGATCTTCGCGCGTCATTTCCACCCGGCAAAACTGCCGCGCGACCTCGGCGATGCGCGCATCATCGGTCGCCACGATCACATCGCTCAACGACTTGGCCTTCCGGCACTGCTCGACCACGCGCTGGATGAGCGGCTTCCCCGCGATGGGATGCAGCGGCTTGCCCGGAAACCGCGTCGAGGCGAAGCGCGCCGGGATGATGCCGATGATGCGTGGTGAACTCATGGTCGTTGGCGGGCTGATTTAGCGGAGCGGTTGATGACAAGCAAGGCGGGGAGCGGCAAAAGTGTTCTCCACGGATTTCACGGAGGACGCGGATTTGGGAATTCTTCATCCACGTTCTTCCATGAAATTCGTGGTCAAAAATCCGGTTCCGCCAGACAATGAAGTGTGGCGTCCGTTGTTCCGCGTTGCATTGTGCCGTGCGCTGTGACATTCGTTGGCCGTCAAACAGGAACCGTTATGAAACTAAAATTTCTAATTTCCACTTCGCTCGTCGCCGTCTCGCTGGGCGCGGCGGAGTTGCGCGAGAGCACGCTCGTGCAAGTCGTCAACGAAGTGAAGGTGACCGCCCCGCAAACCGCCGAGAAAGAGGCGAAAGCCAACGACACCGTGCGCGCCCCGGACAAAATTCGCACCGGCGCCAAGTCACGCGCCGAACTCAAGGCCGCCGACAACACCCTGACCCGCATCGGCGCGAACACGATTTTCTCCTTCGAGCCGAGCGGCCGCGTGCTGAACCTAGAAAAGGGCAGCGTGCTCTTTCATTCCCCCGCTGGCCGTGGCGGCGGCACCATCAAGTCCGCCGGGGCGAGCGCGGCGGTGCTTGGCACCACGCTCATCGTCGCCTCGACGCCGGACGGCGGCTTCAAGTGCATTCTGCTCGAAGGGAAGGGGACCATCACCCTGCCCAACGGCCAGAGCGTGAAACTCACGGCGGGTGACATGGTGTATGTCCCGGCGGGTTCGCAAACCTTTGGCCCGATTGTGAAAGTGGACCTCGCCAAACTTGTCGAAGGCTCGCAGCTCGTGAACGGATTCTCGACGCCGCTGCCTTCCCTCGGTGCCGTGAACAACGAAATCTCCAAGCAGCGCATCGCCATTATCTCCGGCAATTATGAAGAGACCGGCGTGATGATTGGCCGCGTCGGTTCGGCGAATGATCCGTTGGCCATCAATCCGCTCCTCCCGCAGAACGGTCTCATCGCGCCCGTCGTCTTCAATCCGCAGGCGGACGAGGTCTTCCTGCCCGGCGGAAAAATCATTCTCGGCTACGGTGCCTATCGTGCCCAACAGCAGTTCAAGAACCCACAATGACAAGAGCCATGAAAACATTCTTTATCCTCCTGGCCACGGGCGCGGCGATGGTTGTTGCCCAGGCTCAGATCAATCCGGGCGTCAACCAGTCCGACACCACGCGCGCCCAGCGCGCCACGGAAAACGCCCTGCCCACGTTGCAGCCCGGCGACGCGCTCCCCGCGCTTTACGACGGTGAGAGCGAGGACGTCGGCCCACAGTCCGTGTTGCGTGCGAAGAAGATGCCGTGGTTGCGAGTCGGCTTGGACGTCCAGTCTTTCTACACCGACAACATGCTCTACACCGAGCATGACAAGGAAGACGCAGGCGTGGCCATCACCACCGTGGAAGGCGCGCTGATGACGAAGCCGTGCATCACGCGCTTCGCCTCCTATCGCGGCGAGCTGGGCTACCGCCACCAGTTCTACAACTATTTCGGGAACGACAAGGTGCTCGAGCAAACCAGTTCCACGGGCCGTCCGATGCACTACGACGCCGAGGACTTTGACTTCGACTCCTCCACCTTCTTCGCGAACCTCACCGCGCAGACCAAGCACTACCAGTTCGGTCTCGGCCTCGACTACACGCGGCTCTTTGGCTTCAAGGATTTGCGGCCGCACAACTACGACGAGTTTTATTCCGACGTGTCGCCGCGCTGGTCCGTGCAGCGGAATTTCCGCGTCTGCAACCGCAGCCAGCTTTCGTTCGCCTACCTCGGCAGCTACCACTTCACGGATGAAGACGCGCCGCTGGTGGATCTGCCGTCCAATTTGAGCGTGAAGGTCCGCGACGACCGCAGCGAGCGCTGGGAGCACACCTTCCTCGCCGCCTACACCGTGGCGCTGCCGTGCTCGACGGCGGTGCAACCGTACTATCGCTTCCAGTACAATGACTTTGCGCATACGGAAAATTACCTCATCCATGCCACCGGCGTCTCGGTCGGCTGGTATCCGTGCGAGAACTTCTCCGTGCGCGGCTTCGTGGGCTACAGTTGGTCCGACGCGAAGAACTCGCTCGTGGCCGAATACGAGAAGCTCGACGCGGGCGGCGGCGTGACAGCGACGTGGCGGTTCTAAACGGACCAATTATTTCACCGGCCTCAACGTGATGGCGCGCAAGTCCATCACCGCGAGGCCGGGTTTCTTTACGGGCTTCACGGTAATTTGAAATTCCCCCGCGCGCTCCAACGTGAAGGTGCCGATGGTGCGGTTGGTCCAGGTGGTGAACGATCCGGTCTCCGGCACCACGTCCCGGATCACCTGCTCGCCGATGGAGAAATCCACCTCGCTACCGCCGCTGCCCTGGCCGCAGGATTGCGTGAGCAGCACGGCAAATTTGCCCGGCTGCGTCACTTTGAAATCCCAACTCACCCAGTCCTCCGCCTTCGTCCAGTAGCCGAGGGTGTTCTTGTGCGGCTGCGGCTCGTAGCGAATAGTCTTCCCATGCACGACGGCGTTGGTGGCGAGCAGGTGGATGGAGCCGTCGGGGCGCTGGACGTTGGCCGGATGTATCTCGGCCGCGCGGCTGAAGAAAGCCGTCACGGCAATGAGGGTCACGGTGAACAGGCTTTGGAAATTCATGCGGGAAGAGTGTGCGGCGCGGATGCCCGGAGCAAGCCGTGAGGCGGGGCGGAAGATAGTGACACCCGGCACCCGCGTGATCAGCGCAACAGGGCCTCGGCGTGCTTCCTCGCCGCGCTGCCGCCGCCGCCCAACATGCGCGCCAGTTCCTCGACACGCGCCGGCTTGGTCAGCAACTCGATTTGAGAAATCGTGCGGCCGTCGCGCAACTGCTTCGTCACCACGTAATGCGCGTCGGCGTGCGCAGCCACGGGCGCGAGGTGCGTGATGCAGAGCACCTGATGCGTGCGGGCGATCTGTTTCATCTTTTCGCCGACGGCGTTCGCAGTCTCGCCGCCGACGTTGGCGTCCACTTCGTCGAAGACGAGCACGGGCACTTCGTCCTCCGTCGCGAGCACCGTCTTGAGGGCCAACATCACGCGGGCCATTTCGCCGGAGGAGGCGATGGCGCGGAGCGGGCGCGCAGGCTCGCCGGGGTTGGGGGCGAACTGGAACTCGATATCGTCCAAACCAGAATGGGAAATTGAGGATTGAGGATTGAGGGCCACGTCGAATTTGCTTTCCTGGAAACCGAGCGCGCCGAGTTCGTTCGCCACGGCCTTGCTCAACTTGGGGATCAGCTTCTTGCGCTCGGCGGAAAGCTGCTGGCCGGCGCACTGCAAGTCGCGGTCGAGCTTTTGCAGCGCGGCGTTCAAGCGGGCGAGTTCCGCGTCGCGCTGTTCGAGCAACTGGAGTTTTAACTTCGCCTCCGCACCAAACGCGATCACGTCGCCGAGCGTCGGGCCGTATTTGCGTTTGAGTGATTGCAGAAGATTCAACCGCTCCTCCAGTTCCGCCAGGCGCGCGGGATCGAGTTCCACCGCGTCGGCGTAGCGGGATAACTCGCTCTGCAATTCCCGCAACGCCGCGATGCTCTGGTCGTGCGCGGACACGAGCGACTGCGCGCCGCCGTCCACGCGCTGGAGATCGTGCAACACGCGGCCCAGCGCGCCGGCCTGTGCGAGCACCGAGATGTCGTCCTCGCTCAACAGTCCGAGCGCGCTCTGCGTGAGTTCGAGCAGGCGCGCGGAATTGCTCGCGCGCTGATGTTCAGTCTCCACCTGTTCGTCCTCACCGGGCTGAAGTTTCGCGCCTTCGATCTCGCGGACTTGGAAGCGGAGGAGGTCGAGCTGCTGCGCGTAAGTTTTTTCATCCACGATGAGCGCGGACTTTTCCGTCTCCACGCGCGACCGCTCGCGAACGAGCGCGGCAAACTCCTCGCGGCGCGGCTCCAGCTTTCCAAACGCATCGAGAATCGCGAGTTGCTTCGCGGGCTGGAGCAACGACTGATGTTCGTGCGGCCCGTGCATGTCCACGAGCCATTCGCCGAGCGTGGCGAGCGTGGCGAGCGTGGTCGGCGAGCCGTTGACGAATTGTTTGTTCGCCCCCGCCGCCGTGAACACGCGCTTGATGACGAGCTGGTTTTCCTCGCACGGCTCCAGCCCGTTCTCGTCGAGAAATGATTTCAGCGGTGCGCGCAGTTTGCTCACCTCGAACACCGCCTCCACCGCGCAACTGTCCGCGCCCGCGCGGATGAGCGTGCGGTCGGCGCGCTGGCCGAGCGCGAGATTGAGCGCGCCGATGATGATGGATTTGCCCGCGCCCGTCTCGCCGCTGATGGCGTTGTAGCCAGCCTGAAGCTCCAGCGTCAGGTCGGCGACGAGCGCGAGGTTTTTAATCCGCAGCGTGGCGAGCACGGGGAAGTGTTGCGCGGGGCGTGCGCGTTGGGCAAAGTTTTTTCCAGCACGATGAGTTTTCAATTTACGTTTCTTGGCAGCGGCACCTCCCAAGGCGTGCCCATCATCGGCAAAGAATATCCGCCCGCCTTTCTCGCCAACCCGAAGAACCATCGGACGCGGCCCTCGATCTACATCGAGAGCGCCGGCGCGAAGCTGGTCGTGGACACCACGCCGGAATTTCGCATCCAGTGTCTGCGCGAGAACATCCGTTCACTCGACGCCGTGGTCATCACGCACGCGCACGCGGATCACATCATGGGTCTGGATGACTGCCGGCGCTTCTGTGATCTGCGCGGCGGACGGCTGCCGGTCTATGCGGATGAAGTGACGATGGGCGCGCTGCGTCGCGTGTTCGCCTACGCGTTCGCGGACGGGCCGATTCCGAAAGGTTATTTCATGCCGGACCCGCGCATCATCACGGGCTCGTTTGAAATTGGTGA
Organism: Akkermansia sp.; assembly: GCA_043757045.1. GTDB lineage: Bacteria > Verrucomicrobiota > Verrucomicrobiia > Limisphaerales > SIBH01 > JANNGC01. The sequence goes on from JAYVQC010000166.1 coordinate 17,944, forward strand.
TTTGAAACTCACACCATTCGCGCTGCCGCACGGGCGTTTTCAATCGCTCGGCTTCGTCTTCGAGCAGGGCGCGCGCAAGCGTCTCGCCTATTTCAGCGACTGCAAGGAAGTCACCGACGAGGCGGTTCACGCGGCGCGCGGCGTCGAAGTCGCGGTCATTGACGCGCTGCGCTACGCGCCGCACCCCACGCACATGTGCCTCGACGAGGCGCTGACGGCGGCGCGGCGCATCGGCGCGGCGCGGACGTTCTTCACGCATCTCACGCACGACTACGATCACGACGTGGCGCAGGCCGAGCTGCCGGAAACTGTGGCGTTGGCTTACGACGGGTTGCGGGTAGAATTTTCCGCATGACGAAATGGATGGGCGGAATTGTTTCCGTGTTCGTGGCCCTCACCACGGCGGCGCGCGCCGCGACCGCTGGCGATTCGGTGGTCGTGGTCTATAACAAAAATCTGCCGGCCTCGAAGCAACTGGCCGAGCATTACGCGTCGCGCCGCACCATTCCCGCGCGCCAGCTTTTCGGCGTGGATGTGGACGCCACTTCCGAAGTCATCACCCGCGCTGATTTTCGCAGCAAGCTGGAGAAGCCCATCTTCGACTGGCTGGTGAAGGAAAAACTTTTCACGCTGAACAAGACAAAGCGCAAAGCCAGCGACACCGACTACCATGCCCTCACGCAGTCGAAGATTCGTTACCTTGTGCTGTGCTACGGCGTGCCGCTGAAGATCGCGCGGGACTTGGCATTGAACGAGCCGGGCCAGGACAAACTTCAGCCCGAGTTGAAAGGCCGCAACGAAGCCGCCGTGGACGCCGATCTCGCCGTGCTGCCCGTCAGCCGTCAGGAGGCGTTCACGCTCACCGGTCCGCTGGGCAGCGTGTTCTACAACGTCACGAATGCCTTCGCGCTGCACCCGACGAACGGCCTGCTCATGGTCGCACGGCTCGACGGCCCGACGGTGGAAATTGCGCGTGGCCTGGTGGACAAGGCCATCGAGGCCGAATCAAATGGGCTGTGGGGCCGTGCCTACATTGATGCGCGCGGCATCACGAATGGTGCTTACAAAATGGGGGATGACTGGATGCGCGCGGCGGCGGTCATCACGGCCCGGCTGGGTTACGAGACGGAGTTGAACAATCAAGAAGCGTTGTTCCCCGCCGGCTTTCCCATGAGCCATGTGGCGTTTTACGCGGGCTGGTATGACGCGCATCCCACGGGCGCGCTCGCGGCGGCGAAGATGGAGTTCATGCCCGGCGCGTTCGCTTATCACCTGCACTCGTACAGCGCGAGCACGCTGCGTTCGGCCAGCCAGTATTGGGTGGGGCCGCTGCTGGCGAAAGGCGCGACCATCACGCTCGGTTGTGTGGACGAACCTTATCTCGCCGGCACACCGAACATCGCGGTGTTGTTGGAACGGTTGGGCTTCCGTCACTGGACGTTTGGCGAGGCGGCCTACGCCGCGCAAGCCTCGCTCTCATGGCAGACCACGGTGGTGGGTGATCCGTTGTACCGCCCGTTCGGCCAGCCGCCGGACGCGTTGCATTCCAAATTAGAAAGGGAGAACAGCCCGCTCGTGCCATGGTCGCACCTGCGCGTGGTGGGGCTGAACGAAGCCATCGGCCAGCCGCTGAACGAAATGATCAAATACCTGGAGGACATTCCGAACGTGACCACGAACAGCGCCGTATTGATGGAACGTCTCGGCCACCTGCGGATGAAAAATGGTCAGCTCGCCGAGGCCACGGACGCGCTCGCCGCCGCGCTGAAACTTCAGCCCTCGGCGCAGCAGCGCATCTGGATCACCGATTTGCTCGCGCAGCTTCAGGCTCATCTGGGCCGCACGCAGCCGGCCTTCGACACTTACCAGCAACTGCTCTCCACCGCGCCGGATTATTTCGACGCCGCGCGGGTGAACACCGGCCTGGCCAAGCTCGCGCTCGACCTTGGACGCAAGGACGAGGCGGAAAAGTTCGAGAAGGAAGCGCAGCGGTTGGGCGTGACGCTCAAGTGAGTGGAGCAGCGGACAGCCACGTCCGCTGGTTCATTTTGCTTTGTCATCAGACCGGGAAGTGCGGCGATGCGCACTGCGAACACGGGTGTCTGCAACTCCGCTGACGCAGACTTAGACCGTCACCGGCTCCGGCTCCGCCCACTTCCCATGCTCCTTGATCAGATCCACGAGCCGCTCCACGGCCTCGGCCTCGGGGATGTTGAACTTCACGGGCTTGTGTCCGATGTAGAGATTGATTTTGTTCGGCGCACCGCCCACGTAGCCGAAGTCCGCGTCGGCCATTTCGCCGGGACCGTTCACGATGCAGCCCATGATGGCGATCTTCACGCCCTTCAAATGCTGCGTGCGCTCCTTGATGCGCGCGGTCACGGTTTGCAGATTGAACAGCGTACGGCCACAACTCGGGCAGGCCACGTAATCGGTCTTGAACGAGCGGCAGCCCGCCGCCTGCAAAATGTTGAAGGCCAGCCGCAGGGATTGCCCGCCGCCCGCCTCGCCGCGCACGAGAATCGCATCGCCAATGCCGTCCGTCAGCAGCGCGCCGATGACCACGGACGCGCGGAGCAAAGCAATCTTCGGCCACAGCGGCGTCTCCGGGAACACGAACAGATCCTTGAGCAGAATCGGATTGTTCGAGCCGAGGCGCTTCAACTTCGCTGCAAGCAGGCGGAACGCCGCGATGGGCGGCAGCATCACTCCGTCTTTCACGGTGATGAGTTGCGTCGAGCAATTCACGGTGAAGTCTTCCGTCGGATCGACTTCGAGAAGGTTCAGGTCTTCGTAAATCGCCTCCGGCCTCACGTCGTCCTTCGGGCGGATCTTCGGCGCGACTTTGTCGAACGTGGCGCGGGTGACGACGACGCGGATGAGTTGCTCACCGCCGCATTTCACGCTGTCGCTCAACTCGATCTCCGGCGTCTCGCGGCGCTCGAACTCGAAAGGATTGTAACTGGGTTCAGTGTTGAAGGCTGAGAGTTGAGAGCCGGTCAGCAACGGAATCTGTTCGAGCAGATCGTTGCAAACCTCGATCTCACGCGGGGAATCTTCGGTGAGCGAAACGCGGATCGTGTCGCCCAACCCGTCGCAGAGCAGGGAACCGATGCCGATGGCGCTCTTGATGCGCCCGTCCTCGCCCTCGCCGGCCTCGGTCACGCCGAGGTGCAGCGGGTAATTCCAGTCCGGCCCGAGTTCATCCAGTCGCGCCGCGAGCAGGCGGTAGCACTCGATCATGACCTTCGGGTTCGAGGACTTCATCGAGAACTTGAAGTTGTGAAAGTCTTGCGCGCGCGCGATGCGGGCAAACTCCAGCGCGCTCTCCACCATGCCGAGCGGCGTGTCGCCGTAGCGGTTCATGATGCGGTCGCTGAGTGAGCCGTGATTCGTGCCGATGCGCAGCGCGCGGTTCAATCGCTTCGCCTCCAGCACGAGCGGGGTGAATTTTTCATCAATGCGCTGCAACTCCGCCGTGTATTGCTCGTCGGTGTATTCTTTGATCGCAAACTTCTTCGAGTCGGCGTAGTTGCCGGGATTCACGCGCACCATCTCGACCCACTTGATGGCTTCCATCGCGGCGTCGGGCTTGAAGTGAATGTCCGCGACGATGGGCACGAGGCAGCCCTGCTTGCGCAACTCGCGCACGATGTTCTCCAGGTTCGCCGCGTCCTTCACCGTGGGCGCGGTGATGCGGACGATCTGACAGCCGACCTCGACCAGTTCCAGCGTCTGGCGCACGGAGAGTGCTGTGTCCATCGTGTCGCAGGTGAGCATGGACTGCTTCACGACGGGATGTTTGCCGCCAATGATCACGCCGCCGTGCGCGGGATCGCCGACGATCACTTCGCGCGTGGTGCGCCGCTGAAAAACGTAAGGAGACGGGCAGTAATTCATGAGTTCGAGTTCCGGTTGAACCGGACGCGGAAATTACGAGCGGGGCGAAAGCCGGTCAATGTCGCAGGCGGCAACGGGTGTGATTAGGGCGCATCTTGACAGTACCGCCATACTGGCGGCGTGAACGGTTCCTCTCCGAGTGAGTAAAACCTTGAACCAGGAGTATGAATGCAAAACTCGGACA
>JAYVQC010000167.1:0-22021 GCA_043757045.1 Akkermansia sp.
GGAAAGCCCGCGCTCCGGCTGTTGATAACATCCTGTTCACGACCACTGGCAACTCAGGCTTGCACTTCAAGTTTTTCGCGCCACTTTCCGCTCTGAACCCGTGAGGATATCTTCTCAGCACAGCGTGTTTGCGTCCGGTTGTTTGGCCGGACGGCGCCCGCCCGCGTTCACGCTGCTGGAGCTGCTCACCACCATCGCCATCATTGCGGTGCTCGCGGCACTGCTGCTGCCGGCGCTGCAGAACAGCTATCGCAAGGCGCGTCGCATTGTCTGCACGAGCCAGTTGAAACAAATCAGCACGGCCTTCTACTCCTGGGCGCATGACCACAACGATCTCTATCCGATGCAGGTTCCGGCGAGCGCAGGCGGCACGAAGGAATTCGCCGAGCAAACGGCGTTGAACCCGAACGAGGCGTTCACCCACCGCCATTTTCAAGCCGTGTCGAACGAGCTGCTGGTCGCGAAAGTCCTGCTGTGTCCGGCGGAGAAAACGCGCACCGCGGCGCGCGATTTCGAGTCGTTGCGGAACGAGAACGTAAGCTACTGGCTGAACAACGACGCGGTGTTTGGTCATCCGAGCTCGCCGCTGGCCGGCGACCGGAACGTGCGCACGTCGGGCCGCACGGAGTGGACGTTCGTGCAGTTCGGCGCGGGCGACACGCTGGAATTTTCCGCCGACTTGCACGGGCATCGCGGCAACGTGGCCTTCGGCGACACGCATGTGGACACGCTGGACAGCGCGGCGCTGCGGCTGGCCTTCGCGCTGGTCACGAACTCGCCGAGCGTGACGCTCGCGCTGCCCGCGCGTGAGTTACCGCCGGAGCCGCGGCCCGAAGTGGCGGCGAACCCGACGGGTGGAAATCCCAGCGGTGCGGGCGGCGCAGGCACAGCGGCGGCAAGTTCTTCATCCGGTGCGGGCGGCGCGGCGGGATCGGGCGCGGCGAATAATTCAAGTCCGGCTTCTTCAGACCGCCCGAGCGCGCCCGGTGTCGGCGGCGTGGGTGGCACGCTGGCCGCGGGCGGCGACATGGTGGTGTTCACGCGGCTGGACGGCACGTTCGCCACATCATCGGTGCCGCGCCGCTTCACCAATGTCGCCACGCTGGCCGCGCGAGCGCAACCGGCGGAGGTCGGACCCACCCATCCGGTGGTGGAGTTCGTGCAGTCACTCACGCGCAAGGCGCAGCGACAGATTAACTGGCTGTTGTTGATCCTGGCGCTGCTGCTGGCGCTGACCGTGCTGGACAGGATGCGCCGGAAAATGCGCGCGCCGAGACGGCGGGCGCGGGCGTGACGGGCATCTTCGCCGGCCTTCAAGCCGTAAAATTTTTCCCCGCCCGGATTCATCCCTGGCGAGTTGCGTTGGTCTGGCTGCGGCGTAACTCGCCAGCCCCGCTTTTCCCACGCGCTCAAAACTCGAGTTCGGGATGACTGCTCCGTCTCCATTCGTGATTTTCAACTGCGGTCTTCCCGTGGTGTAGTGACGCGGATGCGCCGGTTCATCACATGCTGTTTTTTCGCCCTCGGTTTTTTGTCCGGCTTCTGCGCCGCGCCGGAGTCGGACGCGGATCGATGGCTCACGGAGGGCGGCGTGCGGCCGGAATCATTCGCGGGCGCAACGGTGCGGTCGAATGAGTTCGCCACGCTGCGCGCGGAAGTTGTGGCGAGCGTATTGCAGGTGAAATGCGACGCGGCCGGGGCCGGGGACGCGCCGCGATTGATCGTCAGCGCGGACGCGCCAGGCCACTGGCCGGCGCGCGACTGGCGGACGCTCGTGATGCGGCGTGCGGGACCGGGCTGGCTGGTGGACGTCCCCGTGGACAGCCCGGATGTGCCGTTGATTTATTTCGTCGCCACGCGCGCGGAAGGACGCCCCGTGGTTTCGCCCCTGCGCATGGCGCGAGCGCGCACGCTGGGTCTGGAGCGTCCATCGCGGCTGTTCTGGGCTTTCCTCGAAGGGTTTGAGCAAGGGCTGGAAGGCTGGCGCGCGCCGGAAATTTCCCTGACCACAAACGCGCTGGCGCGCAGCGGTCGCGCGTCGCTGGCTGTGCGCGTGCCGACGGGAAAAAAATCCGTGAGCGTGGAGACGACGCGGCTGCGCGGTTGGTTCGCGCAGGAGCACGGGGCGGAGGGCGTGGCGTTGTGGCTGAGGACCGCGGGCGGGGACGGGCGGGTGGTCTGCACGCTGGCGGCACACGCGTTCACGACCAATCAAATCACGGCCCGGCGCGGGGAGGCGATCCCGGTCACGACGAACTGGGCGAAGGCGCGGCTGACCTTCGAGAGTTTCCCGCGCGTGCCGCTGGCGGATTTGGATTTGCTCATCATCGAATTCATCGCCGCGCCGGGCACGGAGCTGTGGATGGATGACGTGCATTGGCTCGGGCGCTGGCGGGAAGATTTCTGAGGCGGGCATCATGGTAGTGGGACTGGTGCCCTCGCCAGTCATAGTCCAGCAGGCGCCCCCGCCTGCTGTTCTGCAAGCGGGGGCGCTTGCAGGACTGAACCCGAACTCCGAAGTCGGGGCGGCGTAGCCGCCGGGGTAGCACAGGCAACCTGCCTGTGCCGCGGGGCTACCAGCCGCGCGGAACGGAGGAGGACGAAGGAAAGTTTTGTTGCGCCCATTTCCAATCCACGCTCCCACTCTTCCGCCCGGCTGGTCGCCGGGCGGGACGGGCTGGTAGCCCGTTCCACCCGTTCCGACTTCGGAGTTCGGGCTGAAGACAGGCGGGGGCGCCTCTCCCACTACGGCAGTGGTTTCTCGGCGTGCCGCGCGTCTAAAACCTTTGCCCCTGCGCCGCCTTCCGGTTTAATCGCCGCGTGCTGTTCCGCAAAATTGCTCTCGTCGGCGTGGGCCTGCTCGGCGGATCGCTGGCTCTGGCGATTCGCGCGCGCGGAGTGGCCGCCATCGTGCAAGGCTACGTGCGCCGGGAAAGTTCCATCCAGGAATGCGCCCGCGCCGGTCTCCCGGATTTTGCCACCACCGATCTTCTCGCCGCCGTGCGCGACGCCGATCTCGTCCTCCTCTGCACGCCGCTCGCCCAGATGCGCGGGCTGACGGAGCAACTGCTTCCTGCGCTCAAGAAGGGCGCGCTCGTCAGCGACGTGGGCAGCGTGAAGGCCAGCGTGGTTGCGGATTTGGAAGCACTCGTGACCAACGCGGGCGCGCACTTCGTGGGCGCGCATCCGATGGCGGGCGGGGAACAGCCGGGCGTGAGCGCCGCGCGCGGGGATTTGTTCAGCAACGCCGTCTGCATCGTCACCCCCACGGCGACGACCAACGCCACGGCGCTGCAACTCATCGAGGAATTCTGGCACGCATTCGGCACGCGCTTGTTGACAATGACGCCGCTTCTCCACGACGAACTGGTCGCCCGCAGCAGTCACCTGCCGCACTCGCTCGCCGCCGCGCTCGCCAGCTACGTCCTGCAACCCACGCATCCGAAGGAGCAGCCGCAGCTTTGCGCCACCGGCTTCCGCGACACCACGCGCGTGGCCTCCGGCTCGCCCGAGATGTGGCGGGACATCGCGCTGGCCAACCGTGTGCCGCTCGCCCGCGCCCTCGCCGAAGTCACGGAACAATTGCAACTCCTCCAACGCGCCGTGGCCGCCGGTGACGCCGCCGTGATTGAGAAATTCTTCACCACCGCCAAGCAGCGCCGCGATGGCTGGTGCGCGCAGGCCGCTTCCACGGAATGAAGTGAGGCAAAGTCGCAGGGCGATTCTGAAATCCACGAGTGAACACATTTTTTTTAACCGCAGAGCCGCAGAGCCGCAGAGCCGCAGAGAAAAGCGAAATTACTTTTTCCCTCTGCGCCTCTGCGCCTCTGCGCCTCTGCGGCAAAGCTTTAATCCCTCTGCCCGCGCGGAGTTTGGAGTTGGGAGTTTTTTTTCATGCTGCCTGATCTCATCGAAATCATCCCGCTCGCCGCGCCGGTCCACGCCGAAATCACGGTTCCCGGTTCCAAGAGCATCACGAACCGCGCGCTCGTGCTCGCCGCGCTGGCCGACGGCGAAGTGACGCTCACCGGCGCGCTCTGGAGCGAGGACACGCAGGTGATGGTGGACTGCCTCCAGCGCCTCGGCTTCGACGTGCGCGTGGAACTGGACGCGAACGAATTCTGCAACCGCACCATCACCGTGCGCGGACGCGGCGGGGAAATCCCGAAGGCCGGCACGGCGGAACAACCGCTCGAACTGTTCGTCGGCAATGCGGGCACGGCGGCGCGTTTCCTGGCGGCGATGGTGTGCCTTAGGCGCGGCGCGTATCGCCTGAGCGGCGTGCCGAGGATGCACGAGCGTCCACAGGCCGCGCTGTTCAGTGCGTTGCGCGAGCTGGGCTACAAGGTGGACTCGGCGAACGACAAGCTTCCCGCGCTCATTCACGGCACCGGCCCGCGCGCCGGGAAATGCCGCGTGAGCATTGAATCCAGTTCGCAATTCGCGTCCGCGCTGCTGCTCAGTGCGGAGCGCGGCGGCTGGCAGATTGAAGTGTCCGGCGAGAACGCGGATGAATCGCCTTACGTCGCGATGACGGTGGAGATGGTGAAGGTGTTTCCGAAATCAGGCGGGCGGTTTCAGATTGAACCGGATGCGTCGAGCGGCAGTTATTTTTGGGCGGTGGATTTGTTTTCAATGATAAGAAATTGGAAGCCACGAATTTCTTTGCCAAAAAGCATCTCAACGAAAGACGTTGATGCTTATCTCAAAGATTTTCGAAAACAGTTGAGCATCACTGTTTCAAATTGGCCGAATTCTGGTTGGCAAAGTGACGCGGCATTTCCTGTTTGGCATTTTAATACTGTTGTTTCTCGCGTGAGACATTTGGCTGACAGCATCATGACGGCAATTGTGGTGGCCCCATTTGGATCACTCCCGACAACATTCACCGACCTCGGCCGCCTCCGTGTCCAAGAATGCGAGCGCGTCGTCGCACTCCGCACCGAACTCACCAAGTGCGGCGCGAAAGTCATCGAGACGGGCGACACGCTGGAAGTGTTCCCGTCCCAACTCCACGGTGCGGAAATCGAAACCTACGATGACCACCGCATGGCCATGTGTTTCGCGGTGCTGGGGCTGAAGGTGCCGGGCATCAAGCTGCGGAATCCGGCCTGCGTAAAGAAGACGTTCCCAAACTTTTTCCAGAAGCTCGCCGCCGCGCCGCCGCACGGTCTCGGGGTCGAAATCCGCGACGGCCACACCGGCCGCAAGCTCTCCCACGACGAACTGTTCGCAGATTGAATCGCAAAGGGGGAAGCGCGGAGAGCGGTCAGTTGTTTTCCTTCACCCTCGGAAAAGTCCATGCCGTCTCCCTCACCCCGGCCCTCTCCCGCTGGGAGTGGGAGAATGGCATCCAGCCTTACCAGCACATGCGGCGCTCGACCTGACAAACGCGGGCTGACTTTCCCCCGCTCCCAGCGGGAAAGGGCCGGGGTGAGGGAGAGCGCAACGAACAAATCGAGACGCGGTTAATGCAAAAAAGATTTCAGCCCGTAGTTCCGCTTCAGCGGCTGGCGGCAAGCTGGCGTTCCGCTTCGCTGGCGCGGGCCGCGTATTCAGCGTGCGCCGGACGGGCGGCGCTCAACTTGGTGTAAGTCGCGCGCGCGCCGGAGAAATTTTTGCGCCGCCATTGAATCGTCGCGAGCTGCTCCAGGCTCGGCACATCGTTGGCGTCGAGCGCGACCGCACGCAGACTGGCCTGCTCGGCCTCGGCTTCGCGTCCGGCGGCGAGGCAGGCCTGGCTCAAGTTATTCCAGGACGACACGAGCTTCGGATGCTGGCGCGCGACGAGTTCAAAGAACGGAATCGCCTCGGCGGGCCGGCCCTGCAGCGCGTAGGTGATGGCCTGCGCGGTGATGACACCCACGTCGTCCGGGAAAAGCTGATGCAGTTGCGCGAGCGTCACTTCGATGAGCGTCCACGGCACCGGCGTGCGGCCAAAATCCGCCACGGTGGTGATGGTGGGCGAACTCCCCGTTGCTTTCACGCGCCGGAAAACTCGCTGCATGTGGGGCAAGTCGAAGGCCGCGTTCACCGCGTTGTCGCGCACGCGCGCGGAGGTCGGGCCTTCGAGGTGCGTCTGCACGAAAAGCGTCAGCGGGTCGCGCCAAATCCAGGAGCGTTGCCAGGCTAGGGCGGACCAGCCCACGAGCACGATGGTGCCGGTGATGAAGACCGCACGACGCGGCAGCAGCAACGCGACACCGCCCAGCGCGAGAATCCAGCCGACGAGCGGGAGGTACAAAAATCTTTCCGCACAGAACTGCATCATGGGCACGAGATTTGAGAACGGCAGCATGAAGAGCAGCAGCCAGAGCAGGCCGGCGGCAGGCAGCAATTGTCGGCGATGGAAGGCGAACACCATGAGCGCGATCAGCCCCGCGACCAGGCCTCCGCCGAGCAGGACCGTCGGCGTGGTGAGCGCGTGGCCCGAGGTCATGTAGCTGTAATCAATCGAGAACGGCGGCAGGCCGGCGAGCAGGCGCGCGTAAATCGAACCGGCGGGCAGCGTGTCAATCAACGTCTGCGCGTGACTGCCGGAGATCGGCGCGGTCTGGCTGGTGCGTCCGATGACGAGATGCCGGTGCGCCATGAAGACGAAGGCCGCAGCGAGAAACGGCAGGCTCAACTTGAGCGCGGGCCAGAATCCACGGCGCGTGCGCCACGCCAGCAGCGGCAGGCTGAACAGCGCGAACGGCACGGCGGATTCCTTCGAGTAGAGCGCGAGCGCGAAGAAGATCACGGCCCAACCGAAATTTCGCCGCGTGAGTTCCTGCTCCTGATTGCGCAGGAGCATCCGGCAGCTCGCGAGCACGAAGACCGTGGCCATGATGTCGTCCAGGCTCTTGGCCCAGCACACGACTTCGGACACCACGGGATGCACGGCGAACGCGGCGGCTCCGAGCCAGGCGATCCAGCGCGCAGAATTTTCCTTCGCATCCCCGCGCTTGACGAAGACGAGGAGCAGCACTTGAAAGAGCAGAATCGTGGCGGCGGCGTGCCAGGCGAGATTGGTGAAATGAAACAGCCACGGCTTCGGCGCATCACCGCCGCCGAGCGCAAACAGCACCGCGTAGTGCAGCGTGCGCAACGGGCGGAACAGCAAGAAGCCCTCGGGATAGCTCGATTGCGCGTCGAGCGCGTAAAACATCGCGGGCGTGTTTTTCAGCGAACGGATACTCGACAGTTCCTCGATGAAATACTTGTCGTCCCAGACAAATTGGAACGACACGCACTGCCCCCACACGAGCAGCACCAAGGCGGCGAGCAGCGCGCCGGGGCCCCAGCGTTGGGCGAGCGACAGGACGCGGAGGTTCATCGCTCAGGGCTTGCGGGCGATGACCACCGTCGAGAGACCGGCCATCGGCAGGACGTGATCGAGCACGCGGAAGAGCGGCGTGAGGAAGTTGTACACCTTCAACTGCCACGGCGTGATGGTGCGCTGTTTGCAGAGCGTGTTCCCCACCCACCACGCGAGCACGCCGGCTTTGTTGAAGAAGAACTGTTGCTCCACGGTGAAGCCCGCGTCCTTCATCTTTCCTTCCAACTCGCCTTTCTGATAACGACGGAAGTGGCCCAGCTCGCGATCAAAATTGCTGTAGAGCCTCGGATTGAACGGCACGAGGAACGCGATGCGCGCGCCGGCAGGCAAAGTTTGCGAGAGACGTTGCAGCACGAACACGTCGTCCTCGATGTGTTCGAGCACGTTCAGGCAGACCACGGTGTCGGCGTTGAATTCTGTCAGTGCCTGATAGTCGCCGGAGTCCTGCAAATCGAGCGGCGCGACTTTCACCGTCGGCAGATGGCCCCAGCGCTGGCTGAGTCCGTCGAGGTATTCGGCGCGATTGTCGGTCAACAGCACGGTGCCGCTTTGCTTGAGCAGCTTGCTCAAGTTACCGCGCCCGGAACCCAACTCCGCGACGCGTTGGCCGAGAAAGGGTTTGATGCAATCGTACATCCACTGGTTGAAGCGCGGGGCCTGTTCGAGCGAGTCGAGCGCGACCTTGCCCGCGTCCGCGTAATTGGAACTGAAACGAAACTTGATGATGAACCACAGCGCCGCCACGCCATCGCGCCAGGTGATTTTCTTGCCCTCTTCGTAAGTGCGCCCGTTGTAATTGATCGGCACCTCGTACACGCGGAAGCGGTTGCGCGCCACCTTGGCCACGACCTCCGGCTCGATGCCGAAACGGTTCGCCTCGAGCGGCAGGGTGCGGAGCGCCTCGGCGGTGAAAACTTTGTAACATGTCTCCATGTCCGTGAGGTTCATGTCGTTGAACATGTTCGCGAGCAGCGTGAGCGCGCGGTTGCCCACGGTGTGCCAGAAATACAAAACCTTGCGCTCGGAGCCGGTGAAGCGCGAGCCGAAGACCACGTCGGCGCGGCCTTCGAGAATCGGCGCGAGCAAACGCTCGTAGTCGTCCGGATCGTATTCGAGATCGGCGTCTTGAAAGATGGCGAGATCGCCGGTCATTTCCTTAATCGCGCGCCGGATGGCCGCGCCCTTGCCCAGATTTTTCTCCTGATGAAACACGCGGACTTCGGGATGTTTCGCAGTGAGTTGTTGCGCGAGCAGCCAGGTGGCGTCCTTCGAGGCGTCATCCACCACGATGATTTCGCGGGCCACGCCCGCCGGCAGCGGCGCGGCCAGCACGGCGGCGACGCAGGTGTTCAGCGTGGCCTCCTCGTTGTAAGCGGGGATGAGGATGGAAAGTTTCTCGAAGCGGCGACCGCGCGCGTCCAGGCGCTTGCCCGGACGCGTGGCGCTGCTCTGGGACGTGGTCGTGGTGACGGGCTTCGGTTTGATTTCCACCGACTGCGCCGCGTCCATCGTCGTCAAAGAGTTCTGATTCATTGTTATATCCTCGGTTGATCGCACTGCCCCACTCATCGGCAGGAGGGCGGAAGACGTTTAGCCCTCGGGTGGCGACCCCGGGCTTGCCGCGCGCACGCTCCTCCGCCAAATTTCGCGCCATGCTCGACTCACGACGTTATTCCGTTTTTTTCGCCACGCTGTTTTTTTCCCTCGCGGTTCTGCCTGCGCACGCGCAGACGCGCGCGAACGGTTACATTGACACCGCGTTCACCGCGACCTGTCTGGCGAACCAGAGTTCCAACGTCACCTCCGCGCTGCTCGTGCTCGGCGATGGGAAAATCATCGCCGGAGGGAACTACCTGTTCACCGGCACCGGTTGCGGAAACGCCGTGCAGCGGCTCAAGACGAATGGCGCTCCGGACACCGCCTTCAACGCGGCCCGTCCGACGGGCGATTTAGTGAACGCCCTGGCCATGCAGTCGAACGGCAAAGTCCTCATCGGCGGACGGCTGACCGATGGTTCCTCCGCATTTCCCGTGGCGCGGCTGAACAGCGGGGGCGGCAACGACAGCGGTTTTCAGCATTACATCGCCCAACCGCTCGTGGCCTACGCGCTGGCCATGCAACCGGACGACAAGGTGATCGTGGGCGGCTCGGCCAATGCCGCCGGCGGCTTCGTCATCCGCCTGAACGCAAACGGCTCGCTCGACGGCAGCTTCATCACCAATCCCGTGGTCACCGAGGCCAATGCCAGCGCGCTGATCCGTGCCGTGGCGTGGCAAAGTTTTCCGAGCGTCAAGATTTTGGTCGGCGGCTCGTTCACGAGTTATTCGGACACCAGGGTGACTTCCAATCGCAGCGGCCTCGCGCGGTTGAATGACGACGGCACACTCGACAAAACCTTCCGCGCCCCGCTCACGAATGCCGAGGTGCGCGCGCTGCTTGTGCAGCCGGACGGAAAAATTCTCGTGGCCGGCCGGTTTCAGGCGCACGGCGGCGAGGACCGCTGCCTCGCGCGTTTGAACGACGACGGCACGCGCGATTCGACCTTCACACCGGTCGGCACGGGCATCACCGCGCTCGCGCTCGCGCTGGAGCCAGACGGAAAAATCCTGGTCGGCCACGATCTCGGCGTCATGCGCGTGACGACCAATGGCGTGGTGGACGCCACGTTCGGCCCGCGCAATGCGGACGGTGCGTTTGGCACCCGCGCGGTTTTCGCCTCGGCCGTGACAAAATCTTTCGACGGGAACGTCCTCGTCGGCGCGACCAGCATCACCGTCAACACCACCGAACGGCGTGGCGTGGCGCGGCTCTTCGGCAATTTCCCACCGGCGCCCGTCATCGTCACGTTCTCGACGAACCGCACGGTGGACGCGGGCACGAACGTTACCTTCTCCGTCATGGCCACGGGCGCTCCGCCGATCTCCTTCCAGTGGTTCAAGAACGGCCAGAAAATCAACGGCGAGACCCGCACCAACCTCGCGTTCGTGGACGTGGACTCGACCGACATCGGCAATTACACCGTGGTCGCGAGCAACGAGGGCGGCTCCGTGACCAGCGTGGTCGCGCGACTCACAGTGAATTTCAACCTCAGCTCCATCACCGTCACGATCACGCCGGTGCAGGGCGGCGCGGTCTCGCCCAATTTCCAGAACCTGGCGCTGGAGATCGGCCGCGAATACACGCTCACGGCCAGGCCCGCGAAAGGCTTTCTCTTCACCAACTGGTCGGGCTTCGAGACCACCGCGAATCCGGTTCTCACCTTCACCATGCAGTCGAACGAAGTCTTGCAGGCGAACTTCGTGCCCAGTCCGTTCATCCCCGTGCGCGGCGTTTACACCGGACTGTTCTACGACACGAACGCGCCCGCGCATGAAAACGCCGGCGGCTTTCTCCTCACGCTCGATGACAAAGGCGGCTTCAAAGGCACCGTCACGATGGGCAAGAGCAAGCGCAAGTTCCGGGGCGTCTTCTCGCTGCAACGCGTGGCCACGGTGAACATTCCCAGCACCGCCACGCTGCCGCCGCTCGCGCTCGCGCTGGAACTCGACACGCAGAACGGGGCGATGGGCGGCACCGTGACGATGGGCGCGAACGCGCCGTCCACGCTGGCCGCGTTTCGCAATGGCTTCTCCGCCAAGTTGAATCCCGCGTCCACCGCGGGCCTCTACAACGCCGCCTTGCCCAGCACGAACGACCCGGCGCTCGCGCCACCCGGCGATGGAATTTTGCCGCTGACCGTGACGACGGCAGGCCGCGTCTCCGGCAAAGGCGTGCTCGCGGACGGCACCGCGTGGAGCCTGGTGAGCGCGACTTCGTCGGACGCGTGGGTGCCCGTGTATGTGGCGCTCTACTCGGGCGCGGGTTCGATCTTCGGCTGGCTCTCCGTCACGAACACCGGCGCGAACGACGTGGCCGGCACGCTCTGGTGGAAAAAACCCGGCGGCCTGCGCGGCGCGATTCATCCGGCCGGCATCACGAACCGCATGGACACGCTCGGCTCGCGCTTCGTGCGCGGGACCAACGGCACGCCGCTTCTGAATCTGCCGGACGCGGTGGTGATGCTGACCGGCGGCAATCTCACCAACTCAATCACGATTCCGATCTCGCTCGGCGGCAACAACAAGATCACCGGAGACCACGGCCTGACGCTCTCGCTCTCGACCGCGAAAGGCTCACTGACCGGCAGCTTCATTGATCCCGCCACGGCGCAAAAGCGCACCGTCAAGGGCGTCGTGTTGCCGAACCAAAATCAGGCGCGCGGATTTTTCCTGGGCGTGGATGAGGGTGGCGGGGTGTATCTGGGGGACTAGAAAAGGGATTGTCAGTCATGCGCGCTACCATCTTGGCTTTGCTTTTGATCTCAGTCTCCGCTTCGCGCACAGTCGCGTTGAGCATTGATGGCCCTCCACCGAAACACAATTGGACTGTTAAAGTCGCCTACCGTAACTACGGAATCGGTGGTGGTTCGCATAACAGTTACATTGTGTACGGGTCGGATTTCATTTGGCTTCCCCTCCCATTCTGGGGATTGGTCGCGCTCACGTCCTTGTCTGCGCTGGCCATTGCTGGAGCGGTGTGGCAAATGAATTCGCGCCGTCGAACTTCGCAAAATGAGTAATGAGTGCTCTCTTCATCCTTCGGCGCACCTCCTCGACAAACTCGGCACCCCACTCGTAAGGTTTCCCGCGATGTCTTTGGTCAATCGTCCGCTGGTCATAGCTGGTCGCGAATTCCAGTCCCGGCTCATGGTCGGGACGGGAAAATTTTCCTCGCCGCAAGCCATGCGCGACGCGCTCGAAGCGAGCGGCGCGGAAATTGTGACCGTGGCTTTGCGCCGCGCGGACTTGAGCGGCCAGCGCGATCCCTTCGCAAACATTCTGGAATTCATTGATGGCGAAAAATATCTCCTGCTGCCCAACACCAGTGGCGCGATGAACGCCGAGGAGGCGGTGCGGCTCGCGCGGCTCGCCGTCGCCGCCGGTCTGCCGAAGTGGGTCAAGCTGGAGATTCATCCCGACCCGCGTTACCTGCTGCCCGACCCCATCGAAACGCTGAAGGCCGCCGAGATTTTGGTGAAGGAAGGTTTCATCGTGCTGCCTTACATCAACGCCGACCCCGTGCTGGCTAAACGATTGCAAGACGTGGGCACGGCCACGGTCATGCCGCTCGGTTCACCCATCGGCTCGAATCGCGGCATTCAAACGCGCGATCAAATTCGCATTATCATCGAGCAAGCCACGGTGCCCGTGGTGGTGGATGCCGGCATCGGTGCACCAAGCCACGCCGCCGAAGCGATGGAACTCGGCGCAGACGCCGCGCTGGTCAACACCGCCATCGCCATCGCAAGTGATCCGAACCGCATGGCCATCGCGTTCAAGATGGCGGTCGAAGCCGGACGCGCGGCGTATGAAATGGGGCTGGGCGAACCGACGGATACGGCGCACGCGACCAGTCCACTGACGGCTTTTCTGGAATGAGTTTTTCCAATTCCAAACAAGGACGCGTTTTGCGAAGTGATGAAGACTTTGCCGCAGAGGCGCAGAGGCGCAGAGGCGCAGAGGGAAAAGGTAATTTCATTCTTCTCTGTATCTCTGCGCCTCTGCGCCTCTGCGGTAAAAAAAATCGTCCTCACTCTTTGAACGAACTGCCGATCTGGAGTTTGGATTTTGGAACATGGAGTTTCTCCCAGCACGCATGACCACTCTCTCTCCCACTCGCGTCCGCCAAATTCTGACTGCCGCCACCAAGGCCCGCATCCTCGTCGTCGGCGACGTGATGCTCGACCAGTTCATCTGGGGCAGGGTCTCGCGCATCTCGCCGGAAGCACCGGTGCCGGTCGTGGATTTTTCGCACGAGAGTTCGATGCCCGGCGGCGCGGCGAACGTGGCCCGCAATCTCTCCGCGCTGCGCACGAACGCGGAACTGTTCAGCGTCGTCGGTCGCGATGCGGCGGGGACGCAGTTGCACACTTTGTTGAAGGAACAGCGTGTGGGCTGCGGCGGGTTGATTGAATCCAGCGCACGGCCCACCAGCATCAAGACGCGCATCGTGGCGCATCAGCAGCAGGTGGTGCGCGTGGACCGCGAGTCGAAGCAGGCCATCAGCGCGGCGGAAGTGCAGGCGATGCTGCGCGTGTTGAAGAAGAAAATCGCGCGCGCGGACGCGGTGGTGGTCGGCGATTACGGCAAGGGCGTGGTCACGCAGCCGCTGCTCGAAGGCGTGAAGGCCCTGTGCCACGAGCGCGGGGTGTGGCTGAGCATGGACCCGAAGCCGGTGCATCACCTGAATCTCGCCGCGCTCTCGCTCATCACGCCGAACCGCAAGGAGGCATTTGAACTCGCGGTCATCAAGGACGAGACGCGCCACGTCCATCCGCTCGAAGACAAGAACCTGATGCTCGTGGCCGAGCGCCTGCTGAACGAGTTGCGCCCCGCCCTGCTCCTCATCACGCTCGGCGATCTCGGCATGTTGCTCTGCCAGCGCGGAGCAAAACCATTTCACATCCCCACGGTGGCGCAGGAAGTGTTCGACGTGTCGGGCGCGGGCGACACGGTCATCGCGTCGTTCACGCTGGCGATTGCGGCGGGCGCGTCGCCGGTCGAGGCGGCGATCATTTCCAATTACGCCGCCGGTGTGGTGGTGGGCAAGGTCGGCACGGCCACGGTCACGCCGGAGGAACTGCTGCAAAGTTTTAGCCACGGATGAAACACGGATTGAACACGGATTTTTTCCGTGTTTCATCCGTGTTCAATCCTTGGCCAAAAGAATGAATTCAAAAATCACTTCGGCCGACATCCGCGCCATGAAAGGCCGCAAGAAAATCGCGGCGCTCACCGCGTACGATTACCCGATGGCGCGCTTGCTTGATGAATGCGGCGTGCCGTTCCTGCTCGTGGGCGATTCGCTCGGCATGGTCGTGCTCGGCTATCCCGACACCACGCAGGTCACGATGGCGGAGATGGAGCATCACATCCGCGCCGCCGCGCGGGCGAAGCCGCAGGCATTGCTCGTCGGTGATTTGCCGTATCGCAGTTACGACACGGCGGAACAGGCGGTGGACAATTCCCGCCGCTTCATCGCAGCGGGCGCGGACGCGGTGAAGGCCGAGAGCGGACGCGACATCCTGCCGCAAGTGCGCGCGATCATTGCGGCGGGCATTCCGTTCGTCGGCCACCTCGGCATGTTGCCGCAACACATCGTCGAAGAAGGCGGCAAGTATCGCATCAAAGGCCGCGACGACGCGGGCCACGCGAAACTGCTCGACGACGCGGCGGCGCTGGCGGAGGCGGGTGCGTTCGCCGTGGTGCTGGAACTGGTCACCCCGCCGGTGGCGAAGGAAATCACCGAGCGGTTTCCGTTCGCGACGCTGGGCATCGGCTCGGGGCCGGATTGCGACGGGCAGATTCTGGTCACGCACGATTTGTTCGGCACCTTCCCGTGGTTCACGCCGAAGTTTGTGAAGAAGCAGTTGAACACGGCGGAGCAAATGCGCGCGATGGTGCAGGAGTGGCGCGCGGGTTTCTAAATGGCGCGGTTTGACAATCCTGAGATTGCGCCGCCCGCGCCCAGCGCGCACAGTCCGCCGAGCAAATGAACTGGTGCCGCATCATCATCCTGGCCCTCGGCCTGCTCGGAACGGCCGGGGTACGCGCAGCCGTGGATGACGACGACTTGCGCCGGTTCAACGGACAGGAAATCAAATCCGGCCGGGCCTTTGACGAGAAGGCCACGCCCACCTGGCCGGTGGACGCGGAGTTCACCAATGACGTTTTCCAGTTCACCCGCCTGCAATACGTGGCGCGGTATGATTTGTACAGCCGCGGCTCGTCCGAGGCCGACCTGCGGTGGCTGATTGATTTCCCGGCCTGCGACCTCGACCTCTCCTACCGGCTGCAACAGATCACCGCCATCAAGGTGGATTCGGACAGCCGCGCGGTGAAGCTCACCGACACGAATCTGTTCTCGCACCCGTTTCTGTATTTGATTGAGCCGGGGCGCGGCTTCCTGACCGACGGTGAAATCCCCATCCTGCGAAAATATCTCCTCAACGGCGGCTTCCTGATGGTGGATGACTTCTGGGGTGACCGCGAATGGAAGAATTTTTCCGATGAACTGGAGCGGCTGTTTCCCGCCGACAAATTTCCAAAACAGAAAGTCACCGACTTGCCGATCGAACATCCAATCTTTCATACCGTTTTCAGCTTGAAGGAAAAGCCGCAGGTGCCGGGGTTGCCGTCCATGCGCTACTACAAGAGTCAGGGCACCACTTACGAGTTGAAGGAATTTCGCAACGGCGGCGACCACGAGCCGCACTACCGCGGTATCTCCGACGACAAAGGTCGGCTCATCATGCTCATCTGCCACAACACCGATCTCGGCGACGGCTGGGAACGCGAGGGCGACAACGAAGACTACTTCCGCATCTTCTCCGAGCCTAAGGCCTTCCCGATGGGCATCAATGCCATCGTCTATGCGATGACGCACTGAGGAATTTCAAATGACGAAGAACACATCCCTGAACGTTCCGGTTAAGACGGTGAATGAATTCTTCGCGAGCATCAGCCTGATGCGTCTGGGACTGGAATTGGCGGGATGGAGGATCGTTTTTGCCAACGGCTGAACTTTTTTCGACTGTGGTTGAAGCCTCACAGTTCACAACACGAGAAAAACTTGTCTCATCAGGACTATTTCTCGCGAAGTATGACAAGGCAGGTCTCAAACGACTGGGTTTCACCAGTTTTATAGAAGCATTCAACGTAATCGGGCTGGCCCTAGGTGGAAAACCCGCTTCGCTGAAAAATTATCGTGACGAATTCGACCCCTTATTTTCACACCGGAAGGGATGGCACAAAAGGCGTCAACGTGACTACTGCCTTCGTATTTTTGATCAATTCAAGGATATGGACTTCGAGAGTTTTGCCTTACAAATCCAGTCATTCTTCGGCCTAGGGATGCTGCCCAGCGTGGCCGATGCCGAGAAGCGGTCGTCTGAAACTTTTGCGAAGCGCCTAATGACTGGGGCTGCGGCCGAACGCTACTTTGAGTCTGTAGTTACACAAGTTCCCGCATTCGACGGGTGCAAGGTGGAAAACACCACCACGCTGGGATGTGGTTACGACTTCTGTTTGCGCCCTCCTGCAACTGATATGTTTTTTGCTGTTGAGGTGAAAGGACTGTCCTCACGCAAAGGAACTGTTTCCCTGACTGAACGTGAACACGCCGTTGCCTCTGATCTGAAAGAATTATTTTTTCTGTTCGTCGTTAAAAACTTCCGAGAAACGCCATTTCACGAAATTTACCGAAATCCGATTCATGGAGATCTTAGATTTGAGATGAGGGAGCGGATCGTCGTACAGCGAATTTGGAGCACGCAAGTGTAGCTGATTTGCCAGGCAATCCGCAGGACAGCTAAGTCCAAAAGTTTGCTTGGCGCCAACTACTCGCGGTGCTTGGATATTTTCACGTCATTCAAAAACCATGTTTGCTTGCTAGACAAAATGAATCAGAGGCAAATCAAATCCTATTCCTCGCCTTGGGCGAAGCAACTCGACTCCCTTCTCATCAAGCACACTGTTGATAGCGCGGGTTGGCCAATGCCCGAACGCTTACAGGCGGCGATGGCGCTGTTGGAGCGGCTGCGGGAATTCCCGTCACTGTCCTTGTCGGCACACCAGAAAGCGGGCAGTTCCGGTCTGATTTCGCATGAAACGCTCGGCGACGAGGCGCTGAATCGTTTCAACCTCCAAGCCATCAACAAGAACCACGGGCGGCGGTCTTGTAATCTGGCCGCCTGGGGACAAGACCTTTTGGAAGTGGTGCGCGCCGCAGAATTTGAAGCCGCCAACAAGGACAAGCGGGAAGGCTTCCTTAGTGCCGCGCAGGAAATCATCGGGGAACGTTTGCGGAGCATCACTGAACAAGAACCTCTGACGGTGAAAGTCAGAAGCCGAAGCGTGGAGGATGTCATTCATGAGGTGCTTCTCCAAGCCGAGCGCAAGCGCAAGACTGGTGATGTGGCCCAATATCTGGTTGGAGCAAAGCTCATGCTTCGCTTTCAACGGGACATCCCAGTTCACGCCGCCAACAAGGGGGATCGCAAATCCGCGTTCGACCCGGATGCACGGCTCGGCGACTACCATTTCGGAAATGCAGTGATCGAAGTTGCCGTTGGCCCGCCTGACGCCAAGCATCTGGAACAAATCGCAGACATCCTTGCTCAGTCTGACAGCGACGCGGAAGTATGGTTGCTCACTCGTTCGGATCGCGTGAACGCCTGGCAGAACGAACTGCGTCTCACGGACGGAGTAGAGGCTAAAAGGGTGATCGTCACTTCGGTGGAAGCTTTTGTTGGGCAAAACATCACCGAGTTAGGTGAATTCAAGGCCAAGGGGAAAGCTGAACAACTGGGTCGCCTGTTTGACCTCTACAATGAGCGGTGGGTTGCAAAGGTTGGCTCGCCCGGAATACGCATCGTTATCAAGTAGCGAAATACTGTAAGGCGAACAGCGTAACTCACCAACAGTTGCAGCCGACCATTCTTTTCAATTTGGTGCGTTTGCCCTGCCCTTCAAGCGTCGTTTCCGCGCGAATGGACCACCACTTCCAGTCACATCCGGCAGGCGGGCGGATTGCAATGTGGCGAGTCCACAAATTGCAACTCGGCTCGGGCCACGAAGGGCGGAAGCGGTGGTTCCCATCGCGATTTCTGGCGAATTCAGAGGGGCATTGCGCGTGCTAAGTGGAGGCCATGAAGACGATGAAGACAATTTTAGTGGCCTCAGCCTCGTTGCTGTTGGCCGTGGAAGCGATACAGGCGCAGCCTCCGGGAACGACGCCGGTTTATCCGTATAACGCCCCGCCCGGCCTGACCAATGGGGTGCGTGGTATGACGAACGGGGTGCGTGGCCTGACCAACGGACCTCCAGGTTTCAAGAACCGCGTGCCGACCTTTACAAACAACTTTCCTTATGGAAATCCCAACCGGCCCGGCCTGACGAATCCTAATCCGTATGGTGGCATTCCGGCCAATCCGGTTCCGCCCAATCAAATTCCTCCCAACCAGGTGTCTCCGAATCAGGTGCCTAACATTCCGCCCAATCAGATCCCGCCCAACAACCTCCCGCCCAACCAGATTCCGCCGGGACAAGTGGTGCCAAACGACCCGCAGTTCCCACGCGAAGCGCCGCCCAAGCGGACACTGCCCGTGCGACCGGCCGCGCCGATCAAGAGCGTGCCGGTCGGCAAATAAGGTTTGGGCAGACCGGCCCCGCTCACGAAACACAGACGTGAGCGGGGCTATTTATTTGGTGCGGGATCGTCCGAGCAAACTTTGCAAAAGGGGGAACGGCTCGCGCGGTGCGCGGGGACTGGCTGGAGAGCGCGTTTCTTCCAGTCCCACCGCCCGCGCGGCGCGACCTCACTTCACGCCTGCGCGGTGTTCTTTCAACGCGTTCAGTCCGGTCACGATGAGCGCCTTCAACCGCTGTTCCATCTCGGCGGCGCGCTGCGGCTCGGCGGCGGCACGGTCTTCGCTGGCCGAGGGCGGGAAACCGAGGTCAATGGTTTGGAGCATCGCGGGCTTGTTCGGCATGACGGTCAGGATTTCGTTGCCTTCGATGTAGCCGGCGATGCTGCTGCCCGAGGCCTTCACGTAGGCATGACCAGGATCACCCGGCGGCAGGGCAAACAAATTCCGCCCGAAGGATTGATGCAACCCATCCACGCCGAGCAGCCCGACAATACTCGGCAAAATATCCACCTGGCTGGCCGTGACGTGCCGGACTTCGCCGGTCGCGCCGAGAATGGACGGCGCGTAAAACATAATCGGCACATGCTGATGCAGCAGGCCCGCGCGCGTCAGGACGGGCGGAATGCCGAAGCCGTGGTCGCCCGTGAAAACAAACAGCGTGTCTTTGAACCAGGACTTCTGCCGCGCGCGTTGCATGAATTGGCCCACCGCCCAGTCTGCGTAGTGAATGCCGTTGATCCGCTGGTTCTGCTCGTCGCCGCCGAGGATGGGTTCGAGACCCTCGACCTTCGGCAGATTGAACGGTGCGTGATTCGAGAGCGTGAGAATGAGGCCGAGGAAGGGGCGGTCGGTCGCGGCCAGCCCGTCGAATTCATCCAGCGCGCGCATGAACACATCGAAGTCGCTCACGCCCCAGTCCGGGTCCATGAAGGTCGGATTCACGTAGTCGCTCCGCCCGATGAAGCGATGCACGCCCTGTTGGCGGAAGAAGCCCTGCTTGTTGTCCCACGAGAAAAACCCGTTGTAGAGAAACACGTTCGTGAACCCCTTTTCGTTCAGCACCGCCGGGAGGCTGCGGAAGGGCTGGTTGCCCAGCGGATGTTTCATGATGCCATCGAACTCCGGCAAATTCGGAAACGAACACAGCGAGCCGAACACGCCCTGCGCGGTGTGCGTGCTGACTGAGAACGCGCGGTCGAAGAGGATGCCTTGGCGCGCGAGCGCGTCGTAGTTGGGCGTCGCGCCGAACTTCGCGCCCGTCGCCCCGCAGAATCGCGCGCTGAAACTTTCCATCATCACCACCACCACATGCTTGGGGCGGCGGGGGAAGGGCGACGCGTTCGTGGCCGCGCGGCGGAGCAGTGGATATTTCTCCGCATCGAAAAGGATGTCACCCGGCAGCAGCGTGATCGCGCGGGCAATGGCCACGGCGTTCGTCGCCGGCAGGGCACGACGCCAGGACTCCGACGCGTTCGACTTCTTATGATTGCGCAACGTGACCATCAACAGATGCGCGCCGTTGCCCGCCATGTGATTGGCGTAAGTGTTCTGCGAAAAATACGCGTCGCCCCACCGCAGCGGCGTGCGCTGAATCCCGCCGCGGCTCCCGATGGCGGTGACCGCCGCGAGCACGAGCGTGGCGAGCAGCCGCGTCAGCCAGGTCGTTCCCACTGTGTCCCGGAAAGCGAAGCGTCGCGTCAGCCAAAAAAACGCCGCCCAGACCACGAGGCAAAAGAGCGTCCAGCGCACGACGGGATAGCCGTGCCAGATCATGCCCAGCACCGTGCGGTTGTCCTCCGGCTTGCCGAAGTATTCCAACACCAGCGGCCCGAGGCGGACTTGGAATTCTTTGTAATACTCGACCTCGGACGTGAGCGTGAACAGCACCCCGAGGCTCACGAGCGCAAACAGCCCGAGGAAACCCACGCGCTCGCTGCGCCGCATTTCCGGTCGCCAGATTCGCCAGCACGCGAACGGGGCCGCGAGCAGCGTGGCCATCGCAAAATCAAAACGCAGACCGTGGAGGAAGGACCGACCCATCAAGCCCGCCGTGGCGTCGCCGTGAAATCCCCACGTCGCGATGACCAGCACGAGCCGGAAAAACACGAAGGCCAACACCCACGCCGCGAGCAGCCTGGCGTAGCCGCGGAGCAGCGCGCCGAGACCGTGACGCAGTTTGATTCGTTCCATCGCGCGACTATCGCGACGAGCGGATCGTTTGCAAGCGCCCGGCGGCAAAGGGGGTGGCGCGGACGCGGCCACCGGTGGAACGGCTCACGCTGCGAGGGTCGCGCCGCCCGCGTCGGCTGGCTTCTGCATCAACG
This sequence comes from Akkermansia sp., assembly GCA_043757045.1. Classification (GTDB taxonomy): domain Bacteria; phylum Verrucomicrobiota; class Verrucomicrobiia; order Limisphaerales; family SIBH01; genus JANNGC01. Next base: position 20,894 of record JAYVQC010000167.1, read on the forward strand.
CGTCAACGAACGCAGGTAGGTTTGCAAATCGGCGAGACCCTGCGCGTTCAGTCCCGTGAGGAGGCCGCTCGGCATCACCGACACATGGCTCGGCGTGCGCGAGAGGACGTTCGCGCTGTCTATCCGCGCGGTCGTGCCCGCGCCGGTTTGCACGATCCAACCGTCCGCCGATTCGAAGGCCACGATGCCGGTGTAAGTCTCGCCGTTGCGCAGGCGGAAGGTCGTGGTGCGATACGGCGGCGCGATGTCGCGGCTCGGGAAAATTATGGCGTTCATCAAATCCTCGGGTGACAGGCGCTGTCCAACGCCCGCGAGGTCAGGCCCGATGGGTGCCGCTCCGCCGTGGCACGAGGCGCAGGCGCGCGCCGCAAAAATATCCGCGCCGCGTTTGGCGTCGCCACGCGACCACGCGACTTGCTTCAAAGTAGCCGCCCACTTCACCGGGTCGTCGCTGTCTTCCGCACTCATCGCGCGGAGCAGGCCGGGATATTTGCCGCCCACGAAATCGAACACGGGCTGATAGGCCTTGCGCAACGCCACGGCGTCGGCGTTGAGCGGTTCGGTGATTGGAAATTCGTGCTTCAAGCTGGAGCCAATCAGCGTGACGAGTTGCGCGCGCACTGGCTGCTCGGCGGGTTCGCCGAGAGACTTTTGCAACAGCTTGAGCGGCGCGACGAGATTCGTGCCGGTGAAATCCGGCGGCAGTTTCAACAGCGCGGCGAGGCTCGCGCGCGCGACGGACGGCTGGAGCGAACTGAGGCCGGAGAGAAACTTCGGGCGGTCGCCCGCGAGCGGTTGCTCGGCGAGACGCGGCAGCATTTCATCGCGCAAGGCCACGTTATTCCACTGGCGGCGGTAGAGCGGCGCGACGTCCTGGGCCGGCAGCACGTTGAGCAGCGCGACCAGTTCGCTGGACCACGGGAACGCGGTGTTCGCGCGCACGGTGCTCAGAAAGGCGCGCGCGAGGGCGAGATGTTTTTCGCCCTCAAACGCGCCGGCGAGAAAGACCTGGCCGGGCGTGATGAGCTGCGGATTCTTCAACAGCGATTCGGCCAGCGCCGGATCGCGGCGGAGGAGCTGTTGCACCACTTCGACGAGGCGCACGCTCCAGTTCTGTTTCACGCGCGC